>JAUYDN010000234.1 GCA_030691775.1 Dehalococcoidia bacterium | reverse complement strand
TTCTCTGCGGAGAAGGGGCAAGGGGATGAGGCGCTGTGTAAGAACTGGCATCTGTATTTAGAATTGTAAAGCTGTTATTGAGACACTACATTAGCTCTAGAACCTCTCTCTTGTACTACCTGCGGAGAATAATAAAGTGTGTCTTAAACGAGGAGGGAGGGTAGGTTTGGAGTTTGGATATTCTTTATTGTCTGGTACTTGCAACTTGATATTTGATGATTGGGAGGTGAGGGGAAGGGTGGGGTTAGAACCCCATCATCTCCGCCGCCCATTCGGCAAGCCGGATGACGAAGTTGGGGACAATACCCACGAACAGTACACCGAGAGTCGTCAGAGCCAGAACGAGCCGTAAAGCCCCGGAAGCGGGCACTCTCTCCATGGAAGCCGGGTCATTGAACCACATCGCTTTGACGACGCGCAGGTAGTAAAAGGCGGAGATAACACTGTTGAGTACAGCGATAACCACCAACCAGAGCAAGCCGTTTTGTACGGCGCCGTTGAAGATATAGAACTTGGCGATGAAACCGCCAGCGGGTGGCATGCCGATGAGCGAAATCAGGCTGACCGTCAAGCATAACGCCAGTACCGGAGCCCGTTTGCCCATGCCGGCGTAGTCCTTGATATCATCGCTGTTGACCTTGTTGGAGATGGCGATAATCGCCGCAAAAGCCCCCAGGTTTGCCAGGGCATAGCTGAAGAGGAAGAACAGGATAGCACTCCGTCCGATGATTTCAGTACCGGGAGCAATGCCCAGTGTCGCCAGACCAACAAGCAGATAACCCGCCTGGGCGATGCTCGAGTACCCGAGGAGACGCTTAATATTGCCCTGCGCGATGGCGGAGACGTTGCCGACAATCATACCGATAACCGCCAGCACGGCAAAGATGGCGCCCCAGTCCAGGCTCAACCAGTCGGGCGATTCAAAAGCCGTGTAGAAGACCCGTAAAATGAGCGCGAACCCGGCCGCTTTACTGCCCACGGACAGGAACCCGGTAATCGGTGTCGGTGCGCCTTCATAGACATCCGGTACCCAGAACTGAAAGGGCACGGCGGCAATCTTGAACCCGAAGCCGGCAATCATCATCACGATGCCCATCATCAAGCCCGGGTTCTCCATGATATTTGCGCTGGCAGTCGCCCGCACCGCATCGGCGATGCCGCCCAGTTGAGTCGTCCCGGTGAAACCGAACACAAGCGCCATACCGTAAAGCAGGACCGCGGAAGAAACCGCACCGAGTAACAGGTATTTCAGAGACGATTCGCTCGACTTCTCGTCTTTTAGGAAACCGGTGAGTGCGTACAGGGAGAGACTGGTCACCTCCAGCGAGACATAGAGGGTGATAAGCTCGGTGGCTGAGGACATCAGCACCATGCCAAGAGCCGCCAGCAGGATAAGCGCGTGATATTCGCCATGGAAATTACTGAATTTATTGACATACTCAGTTGAGGATAGAATTATTAATGCCGCAATACCGAGGAACAAAATCTTAAAGAACAGGGCGAAGTTATCAGTGACGAGCAGGTTGCCAAAAACAGATTGTGCACCGGTGTCCCACATCAGCAAGGTAAAGACCGCTGACACCGCCAGCCCGACGACGCTGACGATAGTGAGGAACCCCTTGCGTTTGATAAAGAGGTCGCACAGGATTACAGCAACCGCGGTTGCCGCCAGCGTTAGTTCCGGGCGGAACAGTTCCAGGTTCAAGTCTCGCTCCCTTCGACTTCCGAATGGGTAAACCTTTTTATATCAACGGCGCAATGCCCATCTTGATAATATCGGTCAGGAATGCAGGGTAAACACCCACCAGGATAATCAGGATAATAAAGGCGAACATGTACACCTTTTCGAGCTTATCGGCGTCATGGGCGTGGTGTAAAGCTTCCTGCGGTGGTCCGTAAAAAACGCGCTGGAGCATCCACAGGATATAGCCCGCGGCAAGCACCACGCTAATGGCGGAGATGATAACGAGCGGTTTGATGCCATCGAACGCGCCGCTGGAGAAACTACCGGTAAATGTAACGAATTCAGCGACAAAGCCGGAAGTCATCGGCAGACCCAGTGAGCCGAGCCCGGCGATGGAGAAGACGACAGTCGCCACCGGCATCTGCCGTGCTAAACCACCCATCTTACGCAGGTCGCGTTCATGGGCGCTATGCATCGTAAAGCCTGCCATCGCAAATAAGAGACCCGTGAGCAAGCCGTGGCTGACCATCTGCAAAGCGGCGCCGGTCAGACTTATCTCGCTAAAAGCAAAGACGCCAAGCAGTACCATGCCCATATGGCTTACGGAGCTGTAGGCAATCAGCCGCTTGAGGTCGGTCTGGCGCAGGGTGACAGCGGCGCCATAAATGATACTAATAACCGCCAGCGTCACCAGTAGGGGTGAGAATTCCCGTGCTACCTCCGGGAAGAAACTAACGACGATGCGTATGATGCCATAACCACCCATCTTGATAAGCGACCCGGCGAGCATGACGCTACCGGCGGTGGGCGCATCGGTATGGGCGTCCGGCAGCCAGGTGTGCAGAGGGAACACCGGCAATTTTACCGCGAACCCGATAAGCAGGAGGAAGAACATGGCCGCGGCGGGAATGGCACTGGCATAAGAAGCAACTCCTTTTTCCGCCAGCTCGACGATATTCAAACTGCCCGTGGTGAAATAGACCGTAAGTATACCCGTCAGCATGAAGGCACTGCCGAACAGGGTGTACAGCACATACTTGATGGATGAATATTCTTTACGTCCGGCGCCCCACACCGCGATAAGGAAGTACATAGGGATAACCTCAATTTCCCAGAAGATAAAGAACAGCAGGAGGTCTAGTGAGGTGAAGACGCCCAGGATACTGGCTTCCAGCAGGAGCAACCACGCGAAGTACTCGCGCACGCGGAGTTCCTCTTTCCAGGAGATGAGCACTACCATAAAACCGAGGAACGCCGTCAGCACCACCAATGGCAGGCTCAAACCGTCCACTCCGAGGTGATAGTTTGCGTTGATTGCCGGAATCCAGCTAACAAGCTCTTCGAACTGGATGCCGGTAGCAGAGCGGTCGAATTGAGCAAAAACGGCAATCGCCAGGGCGAAGGCAACGAATGTAAACAGGAAAGCGATGCCGCGTATCCAGTTGCGGGTCAAGCCGGGGACAAAGGCAATGAGCGCCGCCCCGACTATCGGGAGGAAGATGATGGCGGAAAGGTAATTGAAGTCCACCTATTCCTGCTCCTGCATTTCAATCATATTGATTGAAAATCCTAAACTCTAAATCCTAAACTCTAACCCTAACTATATTTACCATTAGCGATGGATTACCACGTCCAGTTCACCCTGAGCAAGGTCGAAGGGCTCCTCGTAATGGTTATTAAATTCCTTTTTAACAATGCCTGCACTGCCTGATGAGGTTCAACTCCTAGCCAAAGATAAACAGGGCGATAATAATCGCCAGAACACCAATCGCCATAAACAGACCATAGAGTTGTAATTGTCCCGTCTCCCACTTCCTCATCACGCCGCCCGTCCGTCCCGTGCCGGTGGCAGCGCCATTGACTGTGCCATCGACCAGGTTCGTATCGAACTTCTGGAAAATACCAAATATCCATCCCAACAACACTTTGCGGACGATGATGTCTTCGTACAGTTTATCGAAGTAGTATTTGTTGGAGAGCAGGGTATAGAACGCTTTCATCGAGCTACCCAGCTTCTCCGCGGAGAGCCATTTTGCGCTGTAGATTGCGTATGCCAGGAAGATGCCTGCGAGCGCGATTACCAGGGAGAGTAGAGGCAGGGCAGAGTGTGTGAAGATGCCGAACAGGTTGCCGATAAAAGTCCCCTCCGTCTCCCCGTGCCCCATAAAGGCGCCGAACTCACCGGTGACATTCCAGAACCCGGCGATAATCGCCAGGACCGCCAGCAGTATCATCGGCACGACCATAAGACCAGGAGATTCGTGAGGGTGACCGTTGTGTTCCCCGTGCCCACCGCCGTGGCTATCGTGCGCCGATTGCTCTCCGCCGCGGAACTCCCCGCCAAAGGTAACAAAAACAGCGCGGAACATATAGAATGCCGTCATAAACACTGTGATAATCGCCAGCACAAAAACGATTGGCTGGTTTTCCAGTGCCTTCGCCAGGATTTCATCCTTGCTCCAGAAGCCGGAAAGGGGCCAGATACCCGCCAGGCTCAATGAACCGATAAGGAAGGTGGTGAATGTCCAGGGCATGTACTTGCGCAGGCCGCCCATCTTCCGCATATCGAAGGTGCCGCCGGAAGCGTGACTGACACTGCCCGCGCCGAGGAAGAGGAGGCTCTTGAAGAAGGCGTGGGTGAAGAGGTGGAAAATACCTACCGCCACCCCGCCCGCTGCCAGGCCGAGCATCATTAACCCGAGCTGGCTGATGGTGGAATATGCGAGCACACGCTTAATATCGTGCATTACCAGGCCCATCGAGGCGGCGAAGATAGCGGTAAATCCACCGATGACGGCAACCGTCTGCAATGCCTGCGTGGAGTGCTCGAACAGGGGTAAGGTGCGTGCCACCAGGAAGACGCCAGCGGAGACCATCGTGGCGGAATGAATGAGGGCGCTGACCGGCGTAGGACCTTCCATGGCGTCCGGTAACCAGACGTGCAGGGGGAACTGGGCGGACTTACCCGCCGCCCCGGAAAAGATGCCGATTGCCGCCCAGGTCAACACCGAGCCTGCCAGTGTGCCGGCAATCGCCATCTCGCGCAATTCCATGGTATCGAAGGTACCGGTCTGGCTGAAGATGAGCAGAATTGCTGCCAGGAACCCGAAATCGCCGAGGCGGGTCACGATGAAGGCTTTTTTGGCGGCGTCGGCGGCAGATGGTTTGTGGAACCAGAACCCGATGAGCAGGTAAGAGCAGAGGCCGACCAACTCCCAGAAAATGAACATCATCAGCAAGCTACCGGCGAGCACCAGTCCCAGCATCGAGGCTGTGAACAGGGACATCCAGGCGTAGTAGCGCGGGAAACCGGTATCGACGGTCGTAGCGTCTTTGTGGAGGTAGGCGAGTGAATAAATCTGCACCATCAAGCTGACGAAGGTCACCGCCAACAGCATCACCGCCGTGAGTGAGTCCATTATCATTGAAACACTGAACTCGAAATCGCCGATAACGAGCCATTCGATTTTTGGGATTTCGACGATATGCTCGGGTGCGGCGAACACTGCCGTGAGCGCCCAGACGGATAGCGCGAAGGAGCCGGCGATGGCGAGAATGGTGATGTAGCCGGGTAGTTTCGAGTTATTGCTGACGAACGGCTTGATGAACACGGAGATGATGCCGAATGAAATTACCGGCAGGAGGAAGATGAACCAGAACAGCTCGTTCGGCATTACAGTTTCCTCAAAACCTCTTCAGCCACGTGTTTTTTATCCTCAGGGATATAGACCTTGTAGGTAGCGGTTTCCTGCCCGATAGGTAAGCCGGATTCCGGCATGATGCGTGTCGGAATACCTTCACCCTCGAAGTATTGCTTCCACATTTCCGCCAGCATCAGGGTCTGTACTTTTTTAATCTCTACCCACATATTTTTACCATTTCATCAGGTCGATTTTCGTCGCGTCTACCGAGCCGCGGCTACGGTAGATGGCCATAATAATCGCCAGCCCCACGGTGGCTTCGGCGGCGGCGACCACCATAATGAAGATAGCGAATACCTGTCCCGTCAGTTCCAAAGGGGTGATATACCGGGAAAACCCGGCGAGTGCGATATTCACCGCGTTCAGTATAATCTCGATGCAGAGGAGGATGGCGATGGCATTCCGCTTGGCAAGCACGCCGTACAAACCAATCGAGAACAGTGCCGCAGATAGAAGCAGATAGTGTTCCAGTCCGACCATCTACTTCTCCCTCGCCATGGCGATTGCACCGATGATAGCCGCAAGCAATAATACGCCTGCGATTTCGACCGTTAAGATATAACCGTCCTCGCCGAAAAGCTTTACTGCCAGGGGTCCGGCGGTCGGCACTAACGGGTCGACTCCGGAGACCTGCCACGGTGTGCTCAGAAAAACGAAGCAGAGCACGCCGAAGAAAACGAGCGCCGTAAGGAAAGCGGGGATGCGGAACTTGTTAGTGGTGTTTCCTTGCTGGACTTCCCGCGTGAGCATAATACCGATGATAAGCAGGATGGAGATAGCACCAACATAGACCAGTATCTGGACCCCTGCCAGGAAATCGGCGCTGAGGGTCACATAGATGCCAGCCACGGCGACCAGCGCCAGCACCAGGCTCAAAGCCGCACGGAACACATCCTTCAGAACGACTACGAGCAATGCTCCTATAACCGCCACCACCGCCAGTATCCAGAAGCCGATGGTCAGCGCCATTACTTATTCTTCTCCCAATTCACGAGTAATGTCTGTTCCGGGAGCGTCCGGGCAATATCCGGATGGTAGTAACCGCTCGCCTGTTCGTGCTCGATAGCCATGTCTGACTTTGGCATGACAAGCTCATTGCGGCGGTATTTGGCACGTTCATAATTATAACCCATGAAGATTGCGTCATACGGGCAAGCTTCTACGCACAGCGCGCAGTGAATGCAATAGCCGCTGTCAACCTCGAACGTATCGACTTCATACATATTCTTGGCGCCCTGGTGTGTCACGATGCGTATAACACCCTGCGGGCAGGTACGGGCGCAAGTGGCGCAACCAGTGCACCGTTCCATGCTCCAGACCAACTGCGTGCCGCGGATACGGCGGGAGACCGTTAATCTCTGTTCCGGGTATTGCGTCGTCGGCGAAGGGCGGAACAGGTTCGTCAGAGTGACCGCCATGCCCTTGATGATGCCGCTGCCAAGGATATTAGCCAACCGCAACCCTCCCCCCCCCGACCTTATAAAGTCGGGAAAAGAGCAGTACGAGCACCGCGCCGATAGCGATATTGACAAAGATGAAATACCAGGGGATGCCCAGCGGGTAAGCCAGCACTTCGGCGCCGGTGATTACCAGGTTGATGAGCGCCAGCGGGAAGAGGAATTTCCACGCCAGTGACATCAACTGGTCGATTCTCACACGGGGTAAAGTCGTCCTCGTCCAGACCATGAGGAAGAAGACGAAGAAGACCTTGAGTACCAGCCAGAGCCAGGGCGGCAGGAAGGGACCTTGCCAGCCGCCGAGGAAGAGCGTAGCGATAATGGTAGACATTGCCACTGCCTCGCCGTACTCCGCCAGGTAGAACATGGCGAATTTCATGCCCGTATATTCCGTGTGGAAACCGGCGATGATTTCAGAATCAGCCTCCATCAGGTCGAAGGGACTGCGGTTGATTTCCGCACAGCCGGCGATGAACATCAGCAGGAAGGCGAGCGGTTGTAACAGCAACATCGGGTAGTTCTGCTGGGCAAGGACAATGTCATTTAGCGACATCGAGCCGGAGACGACTACCACGCTAGCGATGACAAGGACGAGGGGTATTTCGTAGCTGACCACGGCGGCGACCATACGCATGGCGCTGATAGTGGCATACTTGTTGCTGGAGCTCCAGCCTGCCATAAAGACGCCGATACTGGAAATAGAACCTACCGCGACAACGTACAATATGCCGATGTTAAGGTCAGCGAGCAGAGCGCCGTTGGCGAAGGGTACCACGGCGAAGACCATCAGCACCGGGGCGAAGACGACGATTGGCGCCAGCCAGTAAACGACCTTATCCGCATTGGCAGGGGTGACCATTTCTTTCATCAGGACTTTGACGGCATCGGCGATTGCCTGGAGAAGACCGAAGGGTCCAACCCGGTTAGGACCGATGCGAGCTTGCATTTTGCCCAGGACGCGCCGCTCCATGTAGATAAACATAATGACAGAACCCAGGAAAAATACCAGGATAACGATGGTGAAGATTACCCAGTTAAGCCACGGATTCATCAGCGGTCGACCTCTCCCATCGTAATCGCAAAAGAGCCAAAAGTAAGGATGGCATCCTGGACTTTCCAGCCAACAATCATATCGCGCAGAGCGGTCAGGTTCATCAAGCTCGGCGCACGGATGTGACAGCGGTAAGGGGCAATGCCGCCATCGGAGACCAGGTAGAAGCCCAGGTCGCCTGTCGGCGCTTCGATATGACTGTATGCCTCTCCAACGGGCGGGCGGATGAGGTGGGGAACTTTTGAACGTACCGGGCCCGCCGGAACCTGCTTTGCCGCCTGCTCGACAATACGCAAGCTCTGTTTCATCTCTTCCATACGTACCCGGTAGCGGTCGTAGCAATCGCCCTGCTCACCGACCGGGATATCGAACTCGAACCGGTTGTAAATTGAGTACGGGTCGGCGCGGCGGATGTCCCACCTGATGCCACTACCACGCAGAGTAGGTCCGCTCGCCCCGATATTGATTGCCAGCTCTTTGGGCAGGATACCCACGCCTCTAGCGCGGGCGGCCAGGATTTCATTATTTTGGAGCAGGTTTTCATATTCTTCGAAGTACTTCTTGAGCTGGGGGATAAGCTTATTAAGAGCTGGCATAAACTCGTCAGGCAGGTCCTGGCTGACACCGCCGGGGCGCATATAGTTATAGAGCAGGCGCTGTCCGCACGTCATCTCAAATAGGTCGATAACGCGCTCGCGCTCGCGGAACATATACAGGAACGGGGTGAAATAAGCGCCGCAATCGTTGAAGAACGACCCGATGGAGACAAGGTGGGCGGCGATGCGCTGTAGCTCCGTCATAATAACACGGATGTATTCAGCCCGCTCCGGGACTTCAATACCCGCCAGTTTTTCCACCGCCAGGCAGTAGCCGAAGTTATTGCTCATGGACGAAACATAATCAAGGCGGTCGGTAAGCGGTACGAAGCCGGTATAGGTGCGCTCTTCTGCCAGCTTTTCAATTCCCCGGTGCAGGTAGCCGAAAACCGGTTCCAGGTTGACGACGACCTCGCCATCCAGCGTGACGCGCATCCGGAACACGCCGTGGGTGCTGGGGTGTACCGGTCCCATATTAATAACAAAAGGCTCGGTTCTCAATGTCATTTGAGGAAGTCCTTCCTCTGGGGATGCCCCTTGAACTCTGGCCAGAGCACAATCCGTTTCATGTTGGGATGACCGTCGAAGGTGATGCCCATCAGGTCGTAGATTTCGCGCTCCTGGTAATCGGCACTCCGCCAGAGACTTACCACGGATGGCAGGCGGGGGTTATCTCTACCATAGGCGCGCGTTTTCACCGTCAGGCTGTGATTGTGTTCCATCGAAACCAGATTGTAGACCACCTCGAAATGCTGGAAGTAGTCAATCGCGGTGATGGCGGTCATATAGTTAAAATCCAGCCCCGGCGTGTTCTTCAGGTAGGTCATCACCTCTGCCAGTGATTTGCCATCGACAAGCAGAGCCGAATCGGAAACAACGGAGACGGCGCCGGGATAATGCGCCTGAATTTGCTTCACGATTTCCGGGGCGGAGAGAGAGGCGGTCATTTGATATTAACTAGCTTTCTCCAGTTCATGCTCAGGGAATGCCATGTTATAGCCGGTCTTATCAGCTTTCATTATGACGTAACCGGCGGGGTCTTCTTTGACTTCAACGATTGTTCCCGTCCAGTTTGCTATCTTATATCCCCCGGGCCAACCCGGCCGGTCCAGCACTTTCACTTTATCTCCCATCTGAAATTTTGCCATGATTAAGCCTCCTCCCC
>JAUYDN010000212.1 GCA_030691775.1 Dehalococcoidia bacterium | reverse complement strand
TCATCCGAGGCAAGAAACGCGGCAACCGCGGCGCCTTCCCATGGAGAACCGAACCGTTGCATCGGCACCTGTTTCAGATTAATCTCCCTTATTCTTGTATCTTTCCAGGCGGGTGCCACCAACGGCGTGTCTATATAGCCCAGCATGATACAGTTCGCCCGGATGTTGTATCGACCGTAGCGGCGGGCGATATATTCTGTCAGCGCATTCACTGCACCTTTGGTAGTGGTGTACGTCACAGAAGGCCAGGGGCGTACGGCGGCAATTGAAGAGATGTTGATTATGGAACCTCCACCGCCGGCAATCATCTTCGGGATGGTATATTTACACATCAGGTACATGCCTTTGATATTGACATTGAACGCACGCTCCCACTCCTGCTCGGTACAGTCCAAAATCTCTCCGCCTCCGGCAATGCCCACATTGTTATGAAGGACATCAACCCTGCCGTAATGTGCTATGCAGAACTCAATCACTCCCTGGCAGTCGGTTGCGCTTACTATATCTGCCCGCAGTGCTTCTGCCTGTCCCCCCTCGCCCTTGATTATATCCCGGGTAGTAATCGCGGCCCCTTCGTCAATATCCACGCAGAGCACTTTTGCACCTTCTCTGGCAAATACGATTGCAGTAGCTTTACCGTTTCCGACTCCTTCACCCTTTGTTCCCGCTCCAACCACCACCGCCACTTTGTTTTCAAGACGTCTGCTCATTAGCTACCCTCCTGCGGTTTCCATATTAAACCGGGGTCCACAGCGTGCATTAGCGAATGAAAATATGGCATACTGGATAGTATGAATCGGTTGAAAATATATCACGAAACCTGTTGAACGTCAAATAACGGGGTTATATAATAAACTGCCAGGTGAATCGCATTGAAGAAGATTAACGATAACACCGCAAACCATGAAATCATACCGGGTCAAGTACGCTTGAACGGCTCACGGAAGATGTCCAAAAATCCTGCCAAAAGCCGTGCCATTCAACAGCAGCTTTTCAAAGCCATGGCGAAGGCGATTCTGAAACGGCGTAATGGCAACACGACGCTCGATGAGATTGCCGCCGAGGTCGGCCGGACAAAAGGTACGATTTATTATCATTTTAAATCCAAGGGTGAAATGCTGTACCACATGACCAGCTACGTTTACGACATCATCGGGGAGGCGGTGACGCCAATCATTAGAGACAAAACACTCCCCCCCAAGGAACGGCTTGAGAAAGCGATTTACGCACACGTGCTGGTAGCGTGCCGGAACTGGGAGATGGTGCGCGCCATCCAGTGGACCGATGTCAGCCTGCACGAACTACCGCCCAAACTCGCCGCCTCACTAAGACGCCGCCGGAACGCTTCCGAGAAGAAGACAGCGGAGTTAATTGAGGAAGTCGCACGTCAAACGAGCTATGATTATCCCGGCGCCCGGGTCGCGATGCGAATGTTGTTCGGCATCATCAGTGGAGTTTTCCTGTGGTACCGGCAGGGGAGTGGTCTCTCCCCGGAAGAGATGAGCCGCTACACCGTCGATTGTATAATGGACGGCATATTCTCCCACTCGCGGGACGTCGACAAGGTATAGCCACCCGTCTTCAGAACGCTGGCGGAGAGGGGTTTTTCAAACCCCCGGTCAAAGTCGCCGGCAGTGTTTTACGGAGCTCATCCAGAGTCCACCCACCGGAGTTATCGATGCACTTGATTTCTTCAGGTTGAGAGTATAAACCGATGTGTCCGCCGCAGACAGCAAAGTCGTAGCCGTTAACTCCAGCCGCTTCGTCCGATGCCAGCCAGGCAACGAAAACAGCTACCGCTTCCGGTTCCCATCCTGCCGTTTCTCTGGTATCTGTCATAATAGTCGGACCCGCGATACCGGTCGCGACCCGGCGCACCGTCGCCGCCCTCAGGTCGTCACGGTCGCTCAACCGGGTGCGCGCCAGAGGCCGGATAGCGTTACAGGTCACGCCATACCTGCCCATGTCACGGGCGACAGTCCTGGTAAAACCGATAATCCCTTCCTTGGCGGCGCTATAGTTCGCCTGCCCCATGTTGCCCAAGCCCGCACTGGAGGACATATTGATAATCCGACCGCTCTTCTGCTGTCGGAATGCAATACAGGCAGGCCTGGCGCAATTATAAGCCCCGTACAGATGGACCTTGATGACGCGGTCCCATTCATCCGGCGTCATATTGAAAATCATGCGGTCCCGTAAAATCCCCGCATTGTTTACCAGTATATCCAGCCGCCCGAAATTATCAAGGGCAGCCTTTACGAGCGTTTCTCCGGTGGCCTCTATCGACACATCACCGTAATTGGCGATGGCTTTCCCGCCGGCTCTTTTTATCGACGCGACCACTTCATCCGCAGGCGTGCTGGAAGCCGAAGTGCCATCGATTTTACCGCCAAAGTCATTCACGACCACGGCGGCACCTTCACCGGACATCGTCAACGCGATGCTTCTGCCAATGCCCCTACCGGCGCCCGTCACGATGGCTACCTTATCCCTGAGAAAATCTCCCATTTTCTATCTCCCGGCTATAGTTTGTGATTTACTACTCAGAGCATAAACATGTTTGCATAAGACGATTTGTGGTGGGTTACGTCCTCTCGAAATCTGAAAGCCGACACCCCTTGAAACCGGACTAACCCACCCTACAAGATGTAATCTACTGCTCGGCGTAATAATTGTTA
>JAUYDN010000176.1 GCA_030691775.1 Dehalococcoidia bacterium | reverse complement strand
CTTAACATAATCGATGACCAGGATACCGCCACTCAGGCTGTAGCGGTGATACGAGCCAAGTCGATGATGATGCCGTCGCTGTCATGACTCGAGCAGCGTCATCATCAATCCGGATGGTTGCAATCTTTGTGCAACAGGCTCAGATGCGGCAATAAAGAACTTGGGGTCAAAACCGGGTACATCCGCTTCCCGGCTTACATTCAGCGTTCCGCCATATTTGGGTACCAGGGCAGTTGTAGAAATTTTCTGCTCTACTTTACCAACTTGTGTTACTGGCTTTTTCTCAGGCTCTGTTGTTGATTTTTTCTCCGGTTCTGCGACTTTGCCAGCAACCGACTGCCCCTCCGCTTCCGGAGCCGGAGCTGACTGACATGAAGTAAGTACCAGAACCATCACGAGCACTGCGTCTAAAACTAGCCAAACGAGTTTTTTCATTTTCCAGATACCCCCTTTTTCTCGATACCACCATATGTTTGGCAACGGAGTCCTATCTGCTCAATCCCCGGCAGGTCACTTTCCTGAATTCACAGCAATCTGTCGTAAAATCAGCTCTAACTGGATTTCAGTATATTCTTCCAGAGTGAAGTGCTTTGCCAGGTACCAGCGACGCAGGCCCCAATCGTGACCCAGCATCAGGATATTGTGGGCGACCGCCAGTGCCGACCTTATCTGGAATTCTCCGGTACGAATCCCTTCTTCAAGAAGGTTTTTGAAAAAGTCAATAATTGCCATCTGCGATTCCAGAAGAATACGACGGTCTTCCGAAGAAAAAAGCCGTATCTCACGGTTAAAAAACAGGTTGGAATCACGACTGCGGTCGCCGACCTGAAAGTGATAGCGTATGGAGGCTTCAAGCTTTTCGGTGACACTGACATCGCCAATCGTAGCGAGCACCGCTTCAAGACCTTCCCGTCCGTGAGGCCGGTTAAGGCAGAGGAGATGGAGAAGGTCATCTTTACTACCGATGTACCGGTAAATGCTTCCCTCCGACAAACCACTCGCTTCGGCGATATCCCGTAATCTTGTCGCCTGGAAACCGTCCTGTAGAAATAGTTTGAGAGCGCTTTGCAGGATATGCTGACGGCGTTCCTGCACGAGTTTTTCGTTCTTGCTAAAGGTGCGGATACCGGCTTGCGCTAATTCCCGTGATGCTCTAACTATTACCAAGTGAGTACTCACTCCGTTTCCAATAAGGCATTTTATGCCAAGAATACAGGTATGTCAATAGTCTTTCCCCGGTATTTTAAATAATTTTTAATTTCCCCTTTTAGCCGGTCAAGCCCGGGTGAAATAGATAATGTAACCCGATGGGAAAATTCATGCCAGCTTTTCAAGCCTGTAATTTCGGTCCCGATGGTTGTCGATAGTCTAAGCAGATAACTTGTCTCGTTCAAAGGTAGTGTACTGTCTTACAAATGCCTTTACATGGTTCTCTGTCACTCCGGACTTGATCTGGAATACGTGTTTGCCTCCTGGATTCCAGCCTGCGCTGGAATGACATCAACATCCATCATACGTCAAGATATATACGTACAGTAGCTTTAAAACTGCCTTTCCCCGTCAGCTCCTAACACTCGGGTGATAGCTTTGCTGGTGAGTTTAACGAATGACCGATGCCCTGCTGGCGGCAGACCGTTGCGGGAGTAAAAAGGTAAGACTTTTCGATACGCCACCCTTTGCCATGTGCTGCCCCGACCTCGTGAAGAAAACCGAGTCGTGGATGAAGGCTGTTAAGGAGGGGACACTTGACCCGGCTGAGGAAATGCGGTGTATCCGGGATACGGCGGAGGGGTACCGGCTAGCCAAAATTGAAGGCTAACGCGCCCGTCTCTTCCCTTTGTAAAACGCCACCGTCCCGAAAACCGTGTTGTAATCGTCAAGGTGCGCCACGTCTGTAAAACCAGCTTCCGCCATCATCACAGGTAAACGCCCGCCGGTATTATCGGAGAGTTTTTCAAACCTGCCCACCACGAACGTGAGGAAGCGCATCAACCTGCTGTTGGGTGGTCCGAAATCCGCCAGGTAAAACTCCCCGCCCGGCTTTAATATCCTGAATATTTCCCGGAAAGCGCGTTGTTTGTTTTCGGTTGTCAGGTGGTGGAACATCAGGCTGGAAAGGACGCGCTCAAAGGACATATCTGCAAACGGCAACTCTAAAGCCGTGCCCCGCACCAGCGCGATATCGAGTCGTGCCCTGGTAATTTTCCGCCGGGCAAATGCCAGGGCATCGAGGTCATAATCGAACCCGGTTACAACTGCCTCAGGTTGTGCCTTTTTCACCATCAGCGTGAGGGTCGCCGTGCCACAGCCCACATCCAGGACAAGGTGGTCAGGTACAATCCCCGCATGTTTGATAAGCTTGCCACGAAACGCCTTTTCTTTCAGCCCCAGCCGTATGAAAACATCATAAAGCGGAGTGAGGGGGCGATAATGCAGGGAAGGCACAAACCCCTGTTCAGGCGGCATGCTACTCTTTCCTGGCTTCGATGAGCTTGAAGATACCGGTAAGGTCGGTGACGCGCTCGATTTTCAGACCGCTCTTTGCTACGTTCTCCACCGTGCGGCGGTTGATGTTGGGTCCCATCAGTGTCGAGACAACGGGATTAACCGTATTCATCAACCACGCCATGATTTTATTGGCGCTCAGCACGTGTTCCAGCAGGACGACCTTACCGCCGGGTTTACAAACCCGTTTCACTTCTTCCAGCCCGCGTACCGGGTCCGGCACCGAACAGAAGACGCAGATAGCAATCACAATATCGAAGGTATTATCCGGGAAGGCGAGGTCCTGGGCATCCATTTGCTCGAGACGCACTTTTATGCCCTGTATCTGCGCTTTTTTTCTGGCACGGGCGAGCATCTTGCCGCTGTAATCGATGGCGGTCACTTCCACTCCTGCCGGGTAGTAAGGAAAGTTTTTACCCGTCCCCACCCCCACCTCGAGTACAGTATTGCCCTCCACCTTGCTCCACACCAGCGCCCGCCATTTGTGCATACGCTTTCGCTCCATCATACCTTCCATCAGGTCATACACCGGCGCGATGCGGTCGTAGGTGCTCCGTACTCTGGTTACCATTCCATTCCTCTACTAATTACCCCGGAAATAGCATTACTTGTTAATATTATAAATATTATAACCAATCGCCTTCTGTCATACCAGCCCTGCGGCATTGCCCAGGCTTGCCCTGAGTCCACCGAAGGGGTGAACTCCGGCCTCGGGCACAAGACTCGGACCTGAAGGCCTGTATCCTGACTAAGAAATGCTGGATTCCCGCTCGGAGCCTGGCCCCGCACTGGCGTTGCCTCAAATGTCATTCTGAGTCCCGATGTTTCGGTATGAAGCATCGGAAGAACGAAGAATCTCCAGCACCTACTCAGTAGGCAGGGAGACCCTTTTAGAGAAAAAGTCCAAAGCACAAATTTCAATAGTCAACCACCCCCTTTCTCCCCACCAGAGGGGGTCAGGGTGACAAGGATGCATTGGAGTTTTAGGGCAATGCCCCCCGCACTGGATACGGGGGCGGGAATGACAAAGGGATACATGTTTTTTCATACTTCGTCGTACCGATAGTGTCGGTACGAACGATTCTGAAAACGACCAATAACCAGCTTTGACCTTTGAGATGTGGCTTTAACTTATGAGTTTCTAGACTTGAGATTTACGTACAACACTTGTCTTGTATCCAAAAATTGTGTTATGCTATATTGTTTGTAAACTACTGAATATCTTGGCGGGATGGATGGTATCTGAAAAAACTGCGGTAAAAGAAAAGCTGAACAGCTACGAGCTCATCATTATTCTCCGACCGGACCTGGCGGAGGAAAAAGTGGAAGCGGCGGTCGAGAATGTCAGAAAGTTCATCGCCGGCAAAGGTGGCACCGCTGGCGAGACACAAAAGTGGGGCAAAAAGAGGCTGGCGTACCCCATCAAGCACTTCGGAGAAGGCTCTTACTTTTTGCTGAAATTCCAGGCTAAACCAGACCAGAACCGGGAACTGGAAAACAGCCTTAAAATCTCGGAAGACGTCCTCCGCCATCTCCTCGTCAAGATTGAATAGGTGCGGTGGTGCAGGGCTGGTGACGCTCGGCGAGCGTTAGCGGTCCGGTGGCGTCCAGAAGGAGTTGCGGGACTATGGTGAGCGTCAACAGGATTACAATCATTGGCAATCTGGGTAATGAACCGGAAATGCGTTTTACACCCAGCGGACGTCCGGTGACGTCATTCCGGGTCGCCACCAACTGGCGGTACACGACCCCGGACGGTGAGCGTAAAGAAGAGACCGAGTGGTTTGCCGTGGTCGCCTGGGGCAGGCTCGCCGAGCAATGCAACCAGTTCCTCACCAAGGGGAGGCTGGTGTACGTAGAGGGACGATTGCGACTGCGCCAATGGGAAGGGCAGGACGGACAGCGCCGCTCACGCAATGAAATCGTCGCCGACCGGGTAAAGTTCCTCGACCGGCAAGCGGCTGTAGCGACAACGGGAACAGAAGCGAAAACAGATGAAGGCGAAGTGGCTGGTGAGATTGAACCAGACGATATACCTTTCTAGCGGAGAATATTAAAAGTGACCAGAGAAACACCAACAGGAACACAGACATCATCGGCATCCCGGACCGGAGGATTCCGTCCCCGGGGGACGACCCGTCCGGGAGGACGGCCACGGTACGTGCCACGGCGCAAAGTCTGCTTCTTCTGCGCCAACAAAAATGAGGTCATCGATTACAAAATCCCGGACAAACTGCGCGCCTACATTTCCGACCGGGCGAAGATCGACCCGCGGCGGCGCACCGGCACCTGCGCTAAACACCAGCGCGCCCTGGCAACCGCCATCAAACGGGCAAGACACCTGGCGCTTCTACCTTTTGTTCCCGACCACGTCTTCACGGTGCCCAGGCAGCCCGTGCTGGTAGCGGCACCCGTCGCCACAACTCCACCTGCCCCACCGGCTCCTGAGCCCGCGCCGCAGGCAGATAAGTAGTGTGAAGGGAAACTGAACAGTGCCAAAAAGGACCTATCAGCCAAAGAAAATACCGCGGAGACGCGAACACGGCTTTCTGAAAAGAATGAGCACCCGGGGAGGCCGGGACGTTCTCAAGGCAAGGCGCCTGAAAGGCCGCAAGCGGTTGACCGTGGTGTGAGGATAAGGCACAACGGAGGGCGCGACGAGCGGGGTTGAATTCCTCACCAAACCGGAACAGTACGCCAGGGTCTACGCTAAAAGCGCTTCGTGGCATAGCAGTCTGGTGGTAATGAGGGCAATGCCCAACAGTCTTCCTGTCACCCGGTGCGGCTTCTCGGTCGGCAAGAAAGTAGGCAAAGCGGTCGCTAGAAACAAGATGAAACGCCGGCTACGCGAAATTATCCGCCAGACGCCGCTGATACCGGGGTGGGATTTGGTCCTGATTGCCCGCGCCAGCCCGGGACCGGTAAAATACTCCGACCTGAAGAAAGCGGTCATAGAACTGCTCACCCGTGCCCGGATTCTGGAAGACCACACGCCGGACGCAAATGCCAATCCTCACTGAAAGCGGACCGCGGGACAGGATTACAGAAGGAAAATCGACCAGTGTCCCTTATGTTAAAGGCTAAAAGCTGACATCAGATTGCTGAAAATTGCGGAACACCGTGAAGAAAGTGGCTTTACAGTTGATAAAATTCTACCAATCGACTATCTCGCAGGTTACGCCGCCGTCCTGCCGCTTCACCCCTACCTGTTCCCAGTATACCTACGAAGCCATTGAAAAGTATGGCTTCTTCAAGGGTGTGTGGTTCGGAGCGCGGAGAATCGCACGGTGTCATCCGTTTAATCCCGGCGGCTACGACCCGGTGCCCTGAAATCATGAAGAACATGCGAGGAAAATACAAATTTTTTCAGGTTGTCTTAAAATGACTTCAACTAAAGCAGAAAACTGTTCGTGTCTGGATTCCCGCTCCCGTATCGCAGTACGGGACAGGCTTCGCTGGAATGACAATTTGGAGATGCTGGATGCCAGCTTTCGCTGGCATCCAGCAGCGTCTTTGTCATTGTCGGGCTTGACCCGACAATCCACGCAATTTAGGACAACATCATTAAAACCTGCCCTGGTCCCACTGGCTCCACCGTGTCGCCACCGAGATGAGTCACCCATCCCGATTGTATCGGGACCACCAAATGAGCTTTGCCGAAGGGATGAGAGTGTCAAAAGTTCACGATGTTCACCATCATCCTGACCTTCCCCCCTCAAGGGGGAAGGAATTCTAAGGAAATTATTGCCTCAATCTTTATACCTTTGGGCTATTTTCTGTATTCGGACTGCACTTGGTTCTGTCGGAGTATAACTGGACTTGAATAAGAACCTGAAGAAAATCGGTATTCTACTGACCACCGTAATCCTGGGACTTGTGCTTTTTGTGAGCTGTACCGGTGCGCCGGCGCCCCGCGGTTGGGCAGGCGTCAGCGAGCTTAATGGTACACTTGTTTTTATCACCATTTCAGGCAGGGTCTACTCCGTGGATAGCACCACCGGCGCTGTACGCGGTGAGCCAATCCGGCTGGTTACCCCCAGTCCCGGCGGCTTTTTTTCCTGCGGCACCCAAACCGTCCCCATCGCGGTTTACGCCTCCCCCGTCACGAACAATGACCTTGTCATCATCGGCGGATATGACGGTAGGGTCTATGCGTACCCGCTCGTGGACGGCAGACTAATGGAAGATTGGCGCTGGGTTTACCCGCGGCAGGGGAATATCGGCGGGGCAATTATCGGCGGGCTGACTGTCTCCGGCGGCAAAGTCTTCTTCGGTTCCACCACCGGTGCTGTCTTCGCTCTCAACGCCGCCGATGGTTTCAAGGAATGGTCCACAGACCTCGGGCAGAAAATCTGGTCGGCGCCGGCAGTCGATGGCACAACATTGTATATCAGCACATTCAACAAAAAGCTGATTGCGCTCAGCTCCACTGACGGGACAAAAAAATGGGAGTTTGAAACAGAGGGCGCTATCAGCGCAACCCCTGTCATCAGCAATAACCTGGTTTATTTCGGTAGCTACGACCGCCACATGTATGCGGTCGAAGCCCAGACCGGCAAGCTGGCTTGGAAATTCCCGGCGGAAGGCTCTGCTGAAGCACCGAAGAACTGGTTCTGGGCGAAGCCTGTTATTTCCAGGGATACTCTTTTTGCCCCCAACCTGGATGGCAATGTATATGCACTCGACACTCGCAATGGAAGCCTGATAAGGTCTGTCAACCTGGGCAACGCTATCAGCTCGTCTCCGGTGCTGGTTGGCGATAACTTGATTGCCGCGGCTACGGACCTGGCAAAGAAAACGAGCCGCATTTACTCTATCAATACCAGGGACTTTAGCATGCGTGAACTGGCAAGTATGACCGAAGGCGTTAATGCGCCTTTGTTCGCCAGTGGCGGAACGGTATATTTGCATTCCACCCGGGATAATTTTTATGGCTTGAATGCGCAGAACGGCGCACTGCAGAAGTTCTCATTATCGATTACAACAACCAAGTGAGGTTATAGGAATTGGACGCTGGCGCAATCTGGGACGTAATCATCCTCAACCCGATGATAAATATTCTCGTCGTTCTTTCAAAATACCTTTTCAGTAATCTGGGTATCGCCATTATTCTTTTGACGATTATAATCCGCGCCGCGATGTACCCGCTCTCCCGCCGCCAGCTACTTTCCAGCAAAAAGATGCAGGAAGTCCAGCCGAAGCTGGTCGAACTGCAAAAGAAACATGCCCGTGACCGCCAGCGGCTGGCGAAGGAGCAGATGGCACTCTACAAGGAAGCGGGTGTTTCCCCGGCGGGTTGTGTCCTGCCGATGCTCGTCCAGACGCCCGTGTGGATTGCGCTATACCAATCGATTACCCGCGTCCTTGCCACGGGACCCGAAGAGCTCCTCAACCTCTCCCGCCACCTGTACACTTCCTGGCCATCTGTCTTCGATATTGTGCCGCTCGGTAGCCGGTTCCTCTGGTTCGATATGGGCGCATCGGACAAGTATCTCCTTCTGCCGATACTGGTCGGCGCAACGATGTGGGTACAGCAAAAAATGACCACGCCGAACTATGCCGACCCGAAACAGCAATCGCAAGGGCAGATGATGCTGTGGATGATGCCGTTAATGTTCACGTTTATGTCCCTCTCATTCCCCAGCGGCCTCGCCCTCTACTGGCTGACGTCGAATATCATCAGCGTCGTCATGCAGTACTTCGTCACCGGTTGGGGCGGGCTGGCGACGATGCTCGCGAAGAAACAACCGGATAAGAAACTCCCGGCCAAATCCTCTAGCTCGTCTGCCAGATAACTACGTAAACTCTGATAAAAAGGATATGACAATGGATGTTCTGGAAGTAAGCGCAAAAACGGTTGATGAAGCGGTTGAAAAAGCCCTGCAGGAAATGGATGCCAGCCGGGATGAAGTAAAAATTACCGTCCTCAGCGAAGGTAAAAGCGGCGGCATTTTCGGATTCGGGGCGGAGGATGCGCGGGTACGCGTCGAACGAATTACGGACGCACCGGCGGTGCCCACCGCGGATATGACCGCGGTTTCAGCGGAAACCCTGCAGAAGCTCCTGCAACTGCTGGAAATCGACGGCACGGTGGAGACAGCCAGCTATCCCGATGAAAGCGCTGAACGACCTACCGCTCCTATCGCATTTAATATTACGGGCGATGACTTGGGTATACTCATCGGACGGCGCGGGCAGACGCTCTCTGCGCTCCAGTATATGCTCCGGCTCATCGTCGGACACCAGACTAAGACCTGGGTACCGATCGTAGTGGACGCGGAAGGCTACAAGGCGCGCCGTCACGACGCCCTCAAGGAACTGGCGCTGAGAATGGCCGACCACGTAAAGACGCGAGGTGCACCTTTCACCCTGGAGCCGATGCCCGCTTACGAGCGTCGGGTTGTGCACATTACCCTGGCGGATAACCCGGCGGTCTATACGGAGAGCATCGGGGAGGGTGAATCACGCAAGGTAGTCATCCATCCTAAGAACCCCTCCCCCACACCGAGAGGCGGTCTGCAGGGACCGCCCGACCACACCGGCAGTATGCGTGGCGGATTTGGCGGCCGCAGGAACTATCCGCAGGGCGGTCAGCAAGGTGGCGGCTACCAGCCACGAAAGCAACAGCCGTACTAAAAAATAAACTTCCCACAACCTTACGGTCGGGGTTTTAACTTATCTCAAACTTCGTTTGCCCTGCATCTTTTAAGCTTACTAACGCTACCCCTGTTTGTCTTTGAAAGATGCCGGGAGAACTCCATCCCTCGACCTTACGGTCGGGGATTTAAGTTTGGTAACTTAAATAACGGGGCTGTTTTATCTGGTTTACGATAATATCGCTCGCTATTAATACTCTTGTCATTACTATGAAAATAAGGGGGCCACTCACCAAATATGTCATACCAGCCCCGTATCAGAGTACGGGGTAAACTCCGGCTGGAATCCAGCATCGATGCCTGTGATTTCAAACCGTGGTTTCCTGGATTCCGTATCAAAGCCTGCCCCGTGCTTGATACGGGGTACGGAATGACAAGGAATTTTAAGGGGTTGTAAATCATGAAACCCATACCAAAAACTTTCTTTAACAGCCTCCCACGGGAAGAGATAAAGGGATGGGGGTGTGTCAGTTTATTTGGGCAGCACTCCATGAACCTGGTTTTTCGCAGTACAATATCTTATCCAAAATACGAACGAAATTTCGAGACGATAGTATATTTTTTAACTAATTTGGACAACGGTTGACTAAAGGGGGGGGGTCCTGCATATGTTTTAGTTTCGCGGATGCTTCATTTCAGTCATTGGGTTGATTTCTTGCCATCTTTTATGTTACATTCTATTTTGTAGAGGCGTTGAAGGAGAAGAGTAAGAGAGTCCCGGTTATCATACGGGATTCCGATGCAGTCGGAACGCAGTCACCCAGCGAGTCTGATAAGGTGTGAGCAGACGTGCTGGCTCTCTGAAAATCCCTCCTGAGCTACCATCCGAACCCCCGGTTGCACCGGGATAGTAGATTTGGTCGGTCCCGTCAACCGTTAGCCGTGACGAGGGCATTCTCATGTGCCCTGAAGAGCGTCCCGATTTTATCGGGAAAACAGGGTGGTACCGCGGGTCTTTAAGAGTCCCGTCCCTTTGTGGACGGGACTTGTTGTTTTTTAACAACCCGTCATTCTGAGCGCCGATTGCATCGGGGTGCGAAGAATCTCCTTGTTGTAGGCAAGGAGACCCTTCACTCCGTTCAGGGTGACAACGTAAATTCGGATTTCTGGAGGTAAACCGACATGTTTAATCCGGTGAGTAGTCGTATCAGCTTCCCCGCGATGGAGGAAAAAGTCCTCGATTTCTGGAAACGGCAGGATATTTTCAACAAAAGTGTGAAACAACGCGAAGGTAAAAAACGGTTCGTTTTCTATGAAGGACCTCCCTTCGCCAATGGGAATCCCGGCATTCACCACGTCCTGGCGCGCGTCTATAAAGACGTCATCGTCCGCTATCAAGAGATGAAGGGTCATTACGTGCCACGCATCGCCGGGTGGGATACCCACGGCCTGCCGGTTGAACTCGAAATCGAAAGGCAACTCGGTTTTTCCAGCAAGGCGGAGATTGAAAAATACGGCGTCGAAGAGTTCAACAGGCGCTGTCGTGAGAGCGTGTTTAAATACGTCAAGGAGTGGAACTACCTCACCGAGCGCATCGCCTACTGGGTAGACCTCGACCATGCGTATAAAACGATGGATAACACCTACGTCGAGTCCGTCTGGTGGGCGTTGAAACAGATGTGGGACAAGGACTACATCTATCAGGGCTACAAGGTCACCCCCCACTGTCCGCGCTGTGGCACGTCCTTGAGCAGTCATGAGGTAGCACTGGGCTACCAGGACGACACGGAAGACCCATCGGTATACATCAAGTTCCGCACCCACCTTAAGTCTGCACAGGGTAGTCCGGCGCTGGAACGTGTGCGTGCCCTGGTGGCGGATAAAAAGACCTATCTGCTTGCCTGGACGACGACGCCCTGGACACTGCCGGGGAACACCGCGCTGGCAGTTGCCGCGGATGCGGAATACGTAGTGTTGGAACACGAAGGTGAATACCTGATTTTCGCCGATGCCCTGCGCGGACAGGTGGGTCTGGGCACCAACCCCGTTGTCGAACGGCTGTCAGGCAAGGAACTGGTCGGTGTGGAATACGAACCGCTCT
This sequence comes from Dehalococcoidia bacterium, assembly GCA_030691775.1. Lineage (GTDB taxonomy): Bacteria > Chloroflexota > Dehalococcoidia > Dehalococcoidales > Fen-1064 > JAURWL01. Next base: position 5,365 of record JAUYDN010000176.1, on the reverse strand, counting down.
TCAATCCCCACGATTTCGGCATCGAGCGGCGGCGGTTTGAAACGCGCTCGGACCTGGTGGTGCAGAAACCGGACAAGGACCTCGTGTACCGCGTTATCGCTACCGACTTCGTTTCGATGGAAGACGGCACGGGTATCGTCCACTCAGCGCCGGCGTACGGCGAAGTGGACTTTCAAGCGGGACAGGAAAAAAGCCTGGACTTCGTCCACACCGTCGATTTGCAGGGTAATATCACCGGTACCTATCCCTTTACCGGCAAGTTCGTAAAAGAAGCCGACCCGCTCGTAACCGCCGACCTGAAGAAACGCGGACTGCTGTTCAAAGCGGAGACCATCCGGCACACCTATCCTTTCTGCTGGCGGTGTGACGCTCCCCTTCTGTACTATGCCAAGCAAACATGGTATATCCGCACCACGGCGGTCAAAGACCGGATGCTTAAAGGCAACCAGAAAATCAACTGGTATCCGGAACACATCAAGACCGGGCGGTTCGGCAACTGGCTGGAGAATAACGTAGACTGGGGTTTTGCCCGGGAGCGTTACTGGGGCACGCCTCTGCCGTTCTGGCGATGTGAAAAATGCAACGCCACCGAATGCGTGGGGAGCGTTGAGGAGCTCAGGCAAAAGCCCGGTTTCACCGGCTTTAGAGAACCTCTAGACCTTCACCGCCCTTATATGGATGATGTGAGTTTCACCTGCGGGAAATGCGGCGGAAAAATGAAACGCACCCCGGAGGTGATGGACTGCTGGTTCGATTCCGGTTCGATGCCGTTTGCGCAACTCCACTATCCCTTCGAGAACAAAGAGCTTTTCGATAAAGAAATGAAGCAGGCGGACTACATCTGCGAGGGGGTCGACCAGACCCGCGGCTGGTTCTACAGTCTGCACGCCATTTCCACGCTGTTGTTCGACCGTCCATCCTTTAAGAACTGCATCTGTCTTGAGCTTTTCCTGGATGCAGATGGCAAGAAAATGAGTAAAAGCCGCGGTAACGCGGTCGACCCGATACAAATCGTGAACCGAAACGGGGCGGATGCCCTGCGCTGGTACTGCTACACCTCGGCGCCGCCGGGAATGGTGCGCCGGTTCGATACGCAGTTGGTCACCGATGTCACCCGCCAGTTCCTGCTCACCCTGTGGAACGTCTACTCATTCTTCGTGACCTATGCTAACATCGATAAATTTACGCCCGACCCCTCGAAGACTGTGAAGGACGTGCCGGAGCTAGACCGGTGGATTCTCTCCGAGCTTAACCAGATGGTGAAAGAAGTCAACACGGAGATGGAGAACTACGACCCGACGGGCGCCGGGCGCCGCATCGAGGAGTTCATGGATGACCTTTCCAACTGGTATGTGCGGCGCTCGCGGCGGCGGTTCTGGAAGAGCGAAAACGATACGGATAAGTTATCTGCCTATAACACGCTCTACCATTGCCTGGTGACGCTGGTGAAGCTGATGGCGCCCTTCGCCCCGTTTATCGCCGAGGAGTTATACCAGAACCTGGTGCGGTCGGTTGACGGGAGCGCCCCGGAGAGCGTGCATCTGGCTGATTACCCGTCGGCGGACGAAAGCATAATCGACCCCGACCTTTCACTGGACACGCACCTGGCGATGCGGGTAAGCAGTCTTGGCAGAGCGGCACGGAGCCAGGCGGGCATCAAGGTGCGCCAGCCGCTGGCGAAGGTACTGGTCCACGTCGCGAGCAAACGCGACAGGGAAGGGCTGGAGCGACTCGCACCCCAGGTACTCGAAGAGTTGAACGTCAAAACCGTTGAATTCGTCGAGGCGGTTGAAGAGCTAAACAACCGTGAGTGTATCGCCTGTACCGAGGGTGAACTGAGCGTCGCGGTCTCGAAGGGTATTTCGCCGGAGTTGGCGGCGGAAGGTCTGGCGCGGGAAATTGTCCACCGTCTGCAGACGATGCGCCGTAATGCCGGGTTTGAAATCGCCGATTATATCACTACCCATTATCAGGGTGATGACCACGTGCGGCAGGTGATGCGGGGTTTCGCTGATTATGTAAAACAGGAGACGCTATCCCGCCAACTGGTTGAAGGTGCTCCCGTAGAGGGTGCCCACACAGAGACGCATAAACTTGCCGGGCACTCCATTACGCTGGGTGTGAAAAAAATAGGGAGCTGAGAGCTATCGGCATTCACCAGTTCTTATTCGCATTAGCTATCATGTTGGCACAAACCGAATGGTGGCACAGGCGTCCCTGCCTGTGCGGCTTTTCTCCATCAAACCGCCATCATGTTCGCACAACCGAATTACATCCTGGCACACAGAGGCGGGACGCCTGTGCCACGAGTGAACATCAACAATATTAAATTTTGAGGTTTGAGCTCTGATTTTTGAGTCAAGATGGTGGGTTTCACTCACTCTGCACACTATTTCCGTGGTTAGAGTTTAGGATTTAGTGTTTTTTCCGGCTATTTCTGCCGCTCTATCAGGACAGCTTTGGTGGTCATCCGGCTACTACCGCGCCAGAATTCGATTTCCACTTCCTGCCCTATTTTGGCTTTATAAATCTGGCGGACCATCTCTCCGGCTGTAGCGACATTCTGACCGGCAAACTTGACGATAACATCGCCCTGCCGCAAACCGGCCTTCCCCGCCGGGCTGATTGCTTCAACCAGCGCCAGATAAACGCCTTTGTTTACCGGCAGACCGAGTTCTGCCGCGGCAGCCGCCGTCAGTGTGGTGGACGTCACGCCCAGGTAGGCGCGCGTTACAAACCCCTTGGTGATAAGGTCCTGGATGATGGGCAACGCCTCATTCATGCTGATAGCGAAGCCCGTGCCTTCCACCCCCGCCGCAGATATCTTAATGCTGGTAATGCCGATAACCTCTCCCGCCAGGTTTACCAGCGGACCGCCGCTGTTGCCCGGGTTGATTGCCGCGTCTGTTTCTATAAGACCCGTGATTTCCTGTCCGGTATCCGGGTCATTCAATACGGCATCTTTCCGACTGACAATACCCTGGGTTGCCCGGATGCCCTCGCCAAGAGAGTTACCAATCGCCACCACCCAGTCCCCGACCCGTAACCGGTTTGAATCACCCACCTTCACGTTGGGAAGGTTGGAGGCATTTACCCTCAATACCGCCAGGTCGGTCAGCACATCTGTAGCAATATTAGACATATCGACCGGCAGTTCCCGTCCGTCATCGAGCACCACTGTCACTGCTTCGGCGTCAGCGATAACGTGGTTGTTGGTGACAATAACACCATCCGGACTGATTATCCAGCCGGAGCCAGCGCCTTTCTGGGTGACAGACTGCCGGAAAAAGTTTACCGTTACCTGGGTATTGATGGCGACCACCGCCGGTTTCACCGTAGCCACTACATCGGCAATACTCGGCAGTGACGGTGAAGGGGTCGCCGCCGGGGTCGGAATCTGCACGGTAGGAGTCGTGTTCGGTCGCGAGGATGTCGGCGTTACTACAGGTGGAGATTCCGCCGGTCCCTTTTGAATATTTTCAATTAACTGACAACCGGAAACCGTGGTGATAGACAACGCCACGAGAAGCACCAACGATATAAAAAACAAACGTCCCTTCTTCATCGCACTCACCTCTGCTAATATTATAATACATAGACTGTTAGGAAAATGTTAAGGTGGTGTGATAGAAAGCTAATAGCTATCTGCCTTCAGCCAATGGGTAGTTATGGAAGACAATGAATGTAATAGAGACGGAGGAGTTTGTGGATGTTGGATTCCAGCTTCCGCTGGAATCCAACATCTCTGTTTGTCATTGTCGGGCTTGACCCGACAATCCAAGAAATATCAGACAACCCCTGCACATAATGACCCCGGCTTGAAAACTACCGGCTGACCTGTGGCAAGTGCGCCAGCGCTTCTTTGACCATCGCTTCCGGATAATCGTAGTCCTGCAGTTTCCCGGAGAGATACTGGTCGTACGCCGCCATATCGAAGTGCCCGTGTCCGCTGTGCGCCAGCAGGATAACCTTCGATTTGCCTTCCGCTTTGCACTTCAACGCCTCGTCGATGACGACCCGGATAGCGTGGTTCGTCTCCGGGGCGCTGATGTACCCTTCCGTGCGCGCGAACTGGACGCCAGCCTCGAAGGTTGCCAGCTGCGGTACGGCTCTCGCCTCGATGAGTCCCAGCTTGACGCAGTGGCTGACAATGGGGGACATTCCGTGATAGCGCAAACCGCCGGCGTGTACCGGCGGCGGCACAAAGGTATGACCCAGCGTATGCATCAAAGCGATGGGTGCCATGCCGGCAACATCGCCGTAGTCCCAGGCGAGCGGTCCCTTGGTGACGGTGGGACAGCTGGTAGGTTCGACGACAATGATTTTCAGGTTCTTTTGTTTGCCATCGAGTTTATCCTTGAGGAAGGGCAGGAACATGCCGGCCGCATTGGAGCCGCCACCGATGCAACCGACGATCATATCCGGGTAGGCACCGACTTTCTCCATCATCGCCTTGCGGGTCTCCTGCCCGATAATGGTCTGGTGCATCAGGACATGGTTCAGCACCGAGCCTAGTGAATAGCGGGTATTATCGTGGGTAGCGGCATCTTCAACTGCTTCGCTGATGGCGATGCCGAGACTGCCGGGTGAGTCCGGGTCTTCCGCTAGAATCTTACGTCCGATATTGGTATCGGTACTGGGGCTGGGCACGCATGTAGCGCCCCAGACCTCCATCAGGTTGCGTCGGTACGGTTTCTGCTCGTAGCTCACCCTGACCATGTAGACCTTGCATTCGATGCCGAAGTACATACAAGCCATTGCCAGGGCGGAGCCCCACTGTCCGGCGCCGGTTTCTGTGGCAATACGCTTGATACCGGCTTTTTTGTTGTAGTAAGCCTGGGCAACCGCAGTGTTCGGCTTGTGACTACCCGCCGGACTGGTGCCCTCGAACTTGTAGTAGATTTTAGCGGGGGTATCCAGCGCCTTTTCGAGCCTATAGGCACGGAACAGAGTGGTCGGCCGCCATGACCTGTAAATCGCCTGCACCTCTTCCGGAATATCGACGTAGCGCTCCTTGCTGAACTCCTGTTTGTTCAACTCGTCAACGAAGAGGAAAGGCGGCAGGATGGTCGGCTCCTTGGTCTGGGGGTGGAGGAGGGGCGGCAGTGGTTCCGGCAGGTCAGCCTGGATATTGTACCAGGCCGTGGGCATCTCATTTTCTTCCAGGTAAAACTTGGTCTTGTCCATTTTTCGCTCCTTTATTATTCGAGTTCTCTTGATAGTCGTTAGTGGAGTGTCTCAATAACAGCTTTACAATTCTGAATAAAAGATGCCAGTTCTTACACAGCGCCTCATCCCCCCGCATCAAGTGCGGGGCAGGCTCTTGCCCCTTCTCCGCAGAGAAGGGGCAGAACTATTTTGAGAG
>JAUYDN010000174.1 GCA_030691775.1 Dehalococcoidia bacterium | reverse complement strand
TCAGCAACGGTAAGGTACATTAGTCGCGTTAGATTGCCACGCGGAGTTTATCCTGAGTGACTTGTCCTGAACGAAGTTGAAGGAAACCGAAGGGCTCGCAATGGAAAACGAAGATACGGGGACGAGAAAGGAACATCATGTCCGCCGGGTTTCATTTCATTAGGAAGGGAAAAGGGACGGGGCTTGACACCGCCCTTTAGAGATTACCTGTTTCAGTGGGCGACCTCAAGGGTTACCCCTATGGAGATTCAATTTTCGGTATTTTCTCACAGGTACTGCACCACTTCCCCCAGGTCCCTTATCCGCGGGCAGTCCGTAATGTCCGCGTAGAGGTTGGTGCGGTCGACGAGGATGGCGGTGATGCCCACGCCCCGCGCCCCCAGCACATCGTTCTGGTACTGGTCGCCGATGTGGAGGGCTTCTGCCGGTTTAACACGTGCCATCTCCAGGGCTTTAAGGAAGATAGGCGGTTTGGGCTTATCCGAACCTACCTGACCGGAGGTCACCGAGAAATCGATATAGTCGGCGATTCCCAGCTCCCGGCACATCGAATCGATTTCTCTCTGCAGGTTGGAGAGTAAGCCGATGGTCAATTGCTTTGCTTTGAGTGTTTGGAGAGTTGCCATAACATCATCGTAGAGGATGAACTTCATCCCGGAGTAAAGCTGGCGCATCCGGGTCATCATCTGCGTGACGAGTTCTGGTTTTGCCTCAATGCCAGCGGTGACGAGGATGGTCCGCTGGATGTTGCCGTACATTCGCGCCTGCTCCTCCGGACTGCGCTGGCGGATTGGCAGACGCGCGTTTTCCTCGTAGTATTCCTTATCGGAAAGATAGAGACCCTGGCTGACGGTTTGCAACGGGACGGAAAAACCGAGTTCGCTGAGGGCTTGCTGTTCGAGTGCCTCGCGTGGCGGATGATAGTGTGCCAGGGTATTGAACCAGTCGAAAAAGACGGCTTTAATCACTTGACCAGCTAACGGATGTGCTTACGAGTCCTTGCCACCCAGGTCAACGATGTAATCGACCGCTTTCTGCACGGTGACGATTTTTTCCGCATCATCGTCCGGAATTTCAACTTTGTTGGACGGACTGCTAAATTCTTCTTCCAGCGCCATTACCAGCTCTACCAGGTCGAGAGAATCAGCGCCTAAATCATCCACAAAGCGGGCTGTGGGTATGACCTCTTTTTCGTCGACACCAAGCTGTTCCACAACCACTTTCTTAACCCGCTCAAAGACTGTTGCCATATACCCCCCTGTTTCAGGTTTTTTCTCGGTTTGCGAGGGCGCTGACGGCGCCCAGAACACCATTGATGAACCGGGGCGAACTATCGCCTCCGAATGACTTCGCCAACTCAACGGCTTCGTTGATGGCGACCTTCATTGGTATTTTATTATCAAGCAAAATTTCGTAGATTGCAAGTCTTAATATGTTACGGTCGATGATGGCAATTTGTGCTACCGGCCAGGCTGGAGCGAACCTCTGTATATGAGCATCCAGCTTCTCCCTGTATCTCACGACCCCTCTCACGGTTTCCCGGACGAACTCAGCATTTTCTCCTTTAATTTTTTCCTCTTCCAGGAGACGGTCCACTGTTGTCTCCGGGTCGTGTCCGACGGAGTCAATTTCGTAAAGTGATTGCAGGGCTACACTTCTCGCCTTTCGCCGTCCGCCTGCCATTAACGTACCTTTATCCAGAATACACTGGATAATCTCCAATAATCAATAGTCAATAGCCAAGAATCCAGTCGGTTTCCTCACATCGTCCCTTGCCTCAACAACCAACCGAAAAATAATAGCTAATAGCTGAATGCTAACTGCTAAAGGCTACATCAGCTTGCCCAGCGAAATGCCGCCGTCAACCGTCAGGACCTGCCCCGTGATATAGCGTGCTTCCTCGGACGCGAGGAACGCCACTGCTTCCGCCACATCGCGCGGAGTGCCGAGATAACCAGCCGGAATTTTACCAGCCATCTCCTGCCGCCGCTCTTCGGGGAGTTGCTGGGTCATGGCGGTATCGATAAAGCCGGGTGCCACGGCGTTCACGGTGACATTACGTGACGCTACTTCCTTGGCGGTAGCCTTTGTAAAGCCGATGATGCCTGCCTTGGCGGAGGCATAGTTCGCCTGGCCGACATTGCCGATGATACCCACGATACTGGAAATGCTGACGATGCGACCCCACCGCTGGCGTATCATGTGGCGCAGGGCGGCGCGACTACAGACAAATACGCTCTTCAGGTCCACTGCCATAACTTTGTCCCAGTCTTCATCGGTCATGCGCAGGACAAGCTGGTCGCGCGTGATACCGGCGTTATTGACCAGGATATCGAGCTTGCCGTAAGCGGCAACCGTGGTATCTACGATGCGGTTTACGTCCACGGACTGGCTGACATCGCCCATCGCCACCATGCTGGGGTGGCCCATTTGCTTGATTTGTGCGACGACTTCATTCGGTGGTTCCGGGTTGCCGACATCGTTGATGACGACACTGGCGCCGGCTTCCGCCAGCCGGATGGCGATTTCCCGCCCGATGCCTCTGCCACTACCCGTGACGAGCGCGACTTTACCAGTTAAGTCCATCTTATTATTCCTATCTAGTGTAGTGTCTCAATAACAGCTTTACAATTCTGAATAAAAGATGCCAGTTCTTACACAGCGCCTCATCCCCCCGCATCAAGTGCGGGGCAGGCTCTTGCCCCTTCTCCGCGGAGAAGGGGAAGAACTATTTTGAGAGGGGCTGACGCCCCTCTCAACTCCCTTGTGCAAGTTGGCAGTCATCTTGCTTTCCCACCCCTTGCAACCATCATTTTCATATTTCGTCCGTGGCACCGCACTCCATGTGTAATTGTCAAGTTATTTCGGAGACACTACACTACAGATTTCCTTTAAACCATTTTCTTCTTTCGTGGGGAAGGGTTATCGAGCTTGTCTCATTAATATCATTCCCGATACTAACAAGGATAGAAATGGGTGTCATTCTGGAGCGAAGCGAAGAATCTCAGAGTGGGGGAATAAGACAACGCCTCCCCACCACCAGATTCTTCGTTGTCCCGATGCTATC
>JAUYDN010000109.1 GCA_030691775.1 Dehalococcoidia bacterium | reverse complement strand
CTCAAAACCACAAGTGAAAAGTAAAAACTCTGTTGGAGAACATTGTTGGTAAACTATGAATTTTAAGCCATGGTTTTAAGTTTTGACTTTTACTGAGAGTCTCATAATAAGATGGACTCCGAAAACCTGAACCTCTCCCTTCCACAAAGGGAGATTGAGAGGGATTTCAAAACCCCCTGTATCCCCCTTTTCAAAGGGGGATAATACGTACTATTATAAGACCATTAGTAACTTATGAGCTAATTAAGAAAGGTGTCACGACCATGAAAATGACCGGTGCTCAAATTATTTGTGATTGCCTGGTGAAGGAAGGCGTGGATACCATCTTCGGTATCCTGGGGGGCGCCATTCTGCCGCTCTATGATACCCTCCCCCAGTTTCCCCAGCTACATCATGTGCTGGTACGCCACGAACAGTGTGCCGCCCACGCCGCGGAAGGTTACGCGCGTGCCTCGGGCAGGGTCGGGGTGTGCTTTGCCACCTCCGGACCCGGCGCAACGAACCTGGTGACCGGTATTGCCAATGCTCACCTGGACTCTTCTCCGGTGGTAGCTATCACCGGGCAGGTCGCCCGCCGTTTTATCGGTAAAGACGCTTTCCAGGAGATTGATATCACCGGTATTACTTTGCCTATTACCAAGCACAACTACCTGGTACGCGATACCAACCAGCTAGCCAGGGTTGTTAAGGAAGCGTTCTACATCGCGCGCACGGGGCGGCCGGGACCGGTGCTCATCGATGTCCCCAAAGATGTTTTTCAGGAGCAGGTCGAGTACCACGCTCCGGGGAAAGTGGAGCTTCGTAGCTACCGGCCATCGATAAAAGTTAACATACCGCAGATACAGAAAGCGGCTAAGTTCATCAGCGCCGCGCAGAAACCGGTGATTCTGGCAGGCAGAGGCGTCATCCTTTCCGGCGCCAGCGAAGAGTTGAAAACACTCGCGGAGACAGCCCAGATTCCGGTGGTCACGACCTTGCTGGGCATCAGCAGTTTTCCGGAATCGCATGTTCTGTCTTACCGCTGGCTGGGCATGCACGGCATGGCATATGCCAATATGGCAATCAATAACTCGGACCTCATCATCGCTATCGGTATGCGGTTCGATGACCGTGCCACCGCGGAAGTCAACGGTTTTGCTCCTCACGCCAAGATTATCCACATCGATATCGACCCGGCGGAAATTGGTAAAAATGTTGCGGTCGATGTCCCCATCGTTGGTGATGTGAAGGCTGTACTCACCCCGCTGTTGAAGCTAATTACGCCCGCCGAGCACGTCGACTGGCTGAAACAACTGGATACGTGGCGTCGCGAACATCCCTCCACGGAAATCCGGGAAAGCTCGTCTATACTGCCTCAATACGTCGTCAAAAGCATTTACGAAGCGACCGGTGGCGACGCCACGATTGTCACCGGGGTGGGGCAGAACCAGATGTGGGCGGCACAGTATTACACGTACAATAAACCCAACACGTTTATCTCATCCGGCGGTCTGGGTACGATGGGTTTCGGTCTACCGGCTTCTGTCGGAGTGAAGATTGGCCGTCCGGATGCCCAGGTCTGGGTGGTTGATGGCGATGGTAGTTTCCAGATGACCCTGCATGAACTGGCGACCATACAGCAGGAACGGCTGGCTATTAAAATAGCCATTATGAATAACGGGTTCCTGGGGATGGTGCGGCAGTGGCAGGAGCTTTTCCATGGAAAACGCTATGTCGCAACCCCGCTCTGGGGACCGGACTTTGTCAAGCTGGCGGAGGCTTACGGCATTCCGGCCGTACTGGTCCGGCGCAAGGAGCAGGTTATTCCCGCCATTCAGCAAGCGATTGCACATGAAGGTCCGTATGTTATCGATTTCGGCATCGAACCGGAGGAGAATGTGTATCCCATGGTGCCACCCGGAGCCTCCCTTGCTCAGGTACTGGAAGCGCCCAAGAAGGAGGAAGCAGTATGGCCGCGATGAAACACACCCTAGTTGCCCTGGTAGAAGATAAACCCGGTGTCCTGAATCGCGTGGCGAGCCTCTTCCGCCGCCGTGGGTTCAATATCGATAGCATCACGGTCGGGCACAGCGAAGTGCCGGATATTTCACGGATGACCATCGTGGTGGATGGTACCGGCACCTCGGTCGAGCAGGTCAGGAAACAACTGGACAAGCTCATCGAGACCATCAAGGTGCAGGACATCACCAATGAGGGTATCGTGGCGCGGGAACTGGCACTCATCAAGGTCAAAGCAACATCTAACACGCGTAGTGAGATTATGCAAATCGTGGATATCTTCCGTGCTAATATCGTGGATGTCTCGATGGACTCGCTCATTATCGAAGTGACGGGTGATGAGGAGAAGCTGGACTCGCTCCTGAATTTACTGCGCTCCTTCGGGATTAAAGAAGTGTGCCGGACAGGGCGGATTGCCATGACACGCGGCAGCGGTGGTGTAGGACGAAGGTCGAGCGAAGGGGAAGAATAGCATTTGGTTTACAGTTGTCAGGTACAAGCTGAATGCCGATAGCTGGTGACTGAAAGCTCCGACCCATTGATTTTAGTGCGCCGCCGTGCTGTAATTGGGTAACAACATAAAAAGGGGGCGATGATGTACAAGAAACTGCTGGTTCTCCTCGATGGCTCCAAGCTGGCGGAGATTGTTTTCCCGTATGCCAAGGAACTGGCTGGCAGACTCGATATGGATGTGATTCTGCTCCACGTGTACCACCCGGCTGCCAGCGAGTTTGCACCGATGTACAAAGCCTATGTCGACCGGGCGGCGGAGACGCTTAAAATCCAGGCGCACCAGGTACAGGACAGCCTCGGTCAGAAAGAAATCAAGCATGTAGTAGTGCGTGGCGAGCTGTGCACGGGTTACCATGCCGAGGAAATCCTGAAGTTCGCCGAGGAAAACGCCATCGACCTGATGCTGATGGCAAGCCACGGGCGGTCAGGCGTAAAACGCTGGCGAATGGGTGGCGTTGCGGATAAAATCCTGCGCGCTTCCAAAATACCGGTCTTGATGGTGCACGCGGACGCCGAAAAGCTCATCCCTTACGACCAGTGGCCCAGCCGAAGTTTACTGGTGCCGCTTAGTGGCTCGGAGGTCTCTTCAGTCGTTCTACCTCACGTTGAAGCGCTGGCGAAACAAAAAGGTGCCGAAGTAAGTGTCATCCTGATGGAGGTAGTTGAACCGCCGGTCACGCCTTCGTACTACTCGCCGGAATTAACAGGTGTACCGCTAAACTGGGGCCAATTCGTAGAGCAGGAGATGGCACGGAACAAGAAAGCCGCGCAGGAGTACCTGGCGGGGGTGGAAAAGCGCTTCAAGGAAGCCGGAATCCAGGTATGCTCTATAGTGCACACAGGAAAACCCGCGGAAGAAGTTATTGCATATGCAAAAAAGAATCCGTTCTCGGTGATTATCATGTCGACTCACGGCCGTACCGGACTCAGCCGCCTCGTCTACGGCAGTGTTGCAGAAAGCGTGTTATTCGGGGTAAGTAATCCTATGGTATTGGTGCGCCCACAATAAATGTTTTATCAGGAGGAAAAAGTGGCAAGGGTTTACTACGACAAAGATTGCAAACTGGAACTGCTCAAGGGCAAGGTAGTTGGTATCATCGGTGGTGGTGGCAACCAGGGTCACGCTCATTCCGCTAACCTGAGAGATAGTGGCTGTGACGTCATCGTCGCGGAACTCGCAGGGACGGAAGCGTGGAAAAACGCCACGGCGGCGGGGTTCAAGGTTGTGGATGCAGCCGCGGCCGCTAAAGCCGCGGACGTGGTGATGATGCTCATCCCGGACCCCGTCCAGAAAGCCGTTTACCAATCGGCGATTGCGTCTGGCATGGAAAAGGGTAAGACCCTGATGTTTGCCCACGGATTCAACATCCATTACGGGCAAATAATGCCACCACCGGATGTAGATGTCAGCATGATTGCGCCCAAGGCGCCGGGCGCCAGGCTGAGAGAGCTTTACATCGAAGGTAAAGGGGTACCTGCTCTCGTGGCTGTCCATCAAGACGCCAGTGGTAAAGCCACACAGAATGCTCTGGCTTATGCTAAAGCACTCGGCGTCAGCCGCGCCGGGGTTATCGAGACCACCTTTGCCGAGGAAACGGAGACCGACCTGTTCGGTGAACAGACCGTGCTCTGCGGCGGCGTGACATCTCTGGTCAAGATGGGCTGGGAGACGCTGGTGGAAGCGGGTTACCAGCCGGAGATTGCTTACTTTGAGGTCTTGCACGAGCTCAAACTCATTGTCGACCTTATCCATGAGGGCGGTATTGCCCACATGCGCAGGCGCGTCAGCGAGACCGCGCGCTATGGCGACCTCACGCGTGGACCCAGGGTTATCGACGACATGGTGCGGGAAGAAATGGAGGTCATCCTCTCCGAAATTCAGGATGGCACGTTTGCCAAGGAGTGGATACTGGAGAACCAGGCGGGACGGCCGGTATTCAATGCATTGATGCGCATGGAAGCCGAACACCCCATCGAAATGGTCGGGGCAGAACTCCGCAAAATGATGCCGTGGCTACACGGTCAAGCACCTGCCAAACCGGCGAGGAAACCAAGGGCGAAGAAGTAAA
>JAUYDN010000052.1 GCA_030691775.1 Dehalococcoidia bacterium | reverse complement strand
GAGTCAGACCGAGTTAGCTAAAGCAATTGGGACAAAGCAACCAGCCATATCAAGATTAGAAAAAGGCGATACTAACACCACACTTCGCACTTTTTTCAAGGTTGCGGATGCGCTGGATTTAGATATTTCTTTCCATGCCAGAAAACGCCGGGAGACGAAGAGCGAGACATTTCGTAATTGAAATTCGATTCGAGGCCGGATTTATTACAAGACAATTTCCTATAGAGACTCCCGTGCAACAACGTAACGTGCACGAATACTGCAAGAAAATATATCAAGCAGACTACGTGGATATTTTCAATATTCCAAATCCTACTAATTCTTTAATAAGATCCAAGGACTTCATTTCAAGTTGGTCTTTTGCAAAAGAAATATGTCCAAGATCACTGAAATTGGACGCGAAATTGACGTTTTCTTCTTTTAGCAACACGATTCGCTTTTCGTAAAGAAAAGCGGAAGCACCGAGTTCATAGATTACGTTTTCCGAAGGACGCCAAATAGATTTACCATCTTTGTCAAAGAATTCATCATCCCCTGTAAAGATGAGAATTGCGCAATTGCAGGATTCCATGGTTTCCTTTACTTTTGAACTGATTGGGCGTCCAAGATTAGGTTCATCTATAGCGACCTTATAGGGAATTTTGAATTGATCAAGTATTTTCTTCAATTGCTCTAATGGTTTCTTGTTTTTACCATGTGCTATAAATATGCCTTGCCCTAGCTGTTTTGTACTTTGAGCAACGTTAGCGGCGGGAGAAGCGCTTGCGGAAGGTCTTGTTGTTGGCTTTTCGTCAATAAGCTCGCTAGACTCCTCTGTTTTTGTGACCGACATACCGGAAAGGTCAATGTATTCTTTGCCTTTTATCTCTCTGATAACCTTAATCGATTGAGAGGTATCAAGAATCATTTGATATACGGACTCTACCCTGTCTCTAGGAACACCCATCCCTGTAATGACATTAAAGGCTATGTCGCGTCTTGGTAAAGGAGATTTGTCATATTTGCGAATAAAATCTCCAATTATTCGCGGTTTAAGAGCAGCTTCGCGCTTTGCCACTAAATCGTCGCCCTCTAAAGGTGGAGACAAAATTCTTTTTGCAAGTTGAAGAACAACGATTTCTTTAGCATTCCATCCACCATCGGTAAGACCATAAGCGACGGCAGAACCACATAGCATACGAAAATGGCTGGAATTGGGCAGCATCTTTAAGGAAGAAGCTACATTTAGAGGTGTGGTCGCTTGACCAGCATAATTATCACAAATTGTTTGTGGTATTTTAAGAGCTTCGGCGAGCGAGAACATCGGTATTTCAGATTGGGAGATACGCGAGCGTTTCTTTTCTTGTGAGTCTTGTGTCGCTTCCTCTTTCGGTTCCGTAACCATATACTACCTCCAAATACGTTCTAACGGTGGAAGATGTCGTTTGCGAACATTATATCACACAAAAACATCGTTAAGAACTATATCGCCATCCACATGGAAAAACACTAAAAGGCCCCTCACCTCCCCCATTCCAGCCTTTTCCACAGCATCTCCGGTAACCCTTTCTCCCGCATCCTCGCCTGCACAGTTGGGATATCATAAGGCACGCGGTGTAGTGTGAAAATCCGGCGGTCTGTATCGAGGATGCCGTAGCTGGCGCGCGGGTCGCCGTCACGCGGCTGGCCCACACCGCCCGGGTTGAGTATCAGCCGGTTTTCGTCAAGGAGCACTTCATCGCCATCCCTCAACTGCTTTACACCGCCCTCGTTAAACCTCCCGAAAACAAAAACACACGGTACATGGGTGTGCCCCACGATGCCATAAGGCGTGGTGAAATGGGCGAGGTTTTCTTTCGCGGAGGGCACGTCGAACAGGTACTCCCACACCGGCTCGCGCGGACTGCCGTGGACAACCGTGAAATCATCACGCACAACAGTTAACGGCAGGTCGCTTAGAAAGGCGATGTCCTCAGGCTTGAGCTGTTGCGCCGTCCAGCGGTTGGCGGCCGCGGCGGCAGGGTTGAAATCAGATGTGTCAATCTTACCCACTGCCGCAAAATCATGGTTACCCGCAACACAGACGGCGCCGAGTTTTTGCACCAGCGCAATGCACTCCCGCGGGTCCGGTCCGTAACCTATAATATCGCCCGGGCACCACACCCAATCGATTTTACCCCTCTGTGCGGCATCCTTGAGTACCGCCTCGAACGCAGTCAGGTTGGAGTGGATATCCGCCAGCACAATAATGCGCATCTTGCCATAAGTATCGGATGATAATTGTCAACTGTCAAGGGTTATACCCCCCGCCCCGAAAGCGTGAGTTGTCGCACAGCAAGGCAGACCACCCCCAGAGATTACCGCGTCACTTCGTTCCTCGTAATGACAAGTTGGATAGGCGTCGTGGCAGATGAGGGAAAAGGGGTGGGGATTGATTATTGGTGATTGGTGATTGGAATTTTCTCAAGGGGGGTGGGGGTTAGATATTAGACATTGATAAATTTTCGCTGGCAATTGGCAATTCCACTGTTATTATGGCACCTTTGCCCGGCTCCGATTTCACACTCAGCCGTGCGCCGATGAGCTGTGCCCGTTCCCGCATCCCCACCAATCCCAGCTTCCCCGCCGTAGCCAGGTCCTCCACCCGCGCCGGTAGTTCAAAACCCTGCCCGTTATCCTCGATCGCCAGCGTCACTTTGTCACCCATGAACTCCACAGTAATCTTTGCTTCAGTGGCGCCGGAGTGCTTCCACACGTTGCGCAAGGCTTCCTGCACAATCCGGAACAGGGTCAGTTCCGTCTCGGGATTGAAACGTCGCGCCTGCCCGCTCGATGAGAATAAGACCTTTATATCGAAATGCTTGCTCACATCCTGCGCCAG
Organism: Dehalococcoidia bacterium; assembly: GCA_030691775.1. Classification (GTDB taxonomy): domain Bacteria; phylum Chloroflexota; class Dehalococcoidia; order Dehalococcoidales; family Fen-1064; genus JAURWL01. Next base: position 14,180 of record JAUYDN010000052.1, on the reverse strand, counting down.
CCACTCGAGCGCCGGCAGTAAACCCAGGTCGTCGAGCACGGACGGCCGCAGGTCCTGGGTGAACCGCCGCACCTCGTCGGATATGACATGAATGCGCTGTCTCAGCTCTTCCAGGAACAATATCTCCTGCGGCGGTAAGAAGCTCGCTACAGCGGAAAACCTATCGATTTTGTGCAGTAACAGCACCAGGTCCTGGATGGTGTCATCGTGTAGTTCCTGGGCGATGCGCTGGCGCTCCTTTTCCTGGGCGCGCGTCACTAGCCGTAGATAGTAACGCAGACGCTCCTGCAACTGCTTCTGCTCCTCGGCGTGCAGGCGTTCGTGCTCGTAAAGCCGTGAGTTTTCGATCGCCACCCCAACCTGCCGGCCGATGGTCGTCAGCAGGTCGATTTCCTCCTCTTTGAACTGGCGGGCGTAGCGGCCGGCGACACAGAGCGTGCCCACCACCCGCTCGCTGGCTTTCAGCGGCACGATGAGCTGGGCAAGCAAGCCTTCCTGCCGTACGACCTCACGGGTGAGGCGGGGATCACTGGCGGAGTTCGCTACCAGCAGAGGCTGTCCGGTCTGGGCTACAGTGCCATTGAACCCCTCGCCAACACGCAGGCCGCGTAATCCTTCGACGAACTCTGCTGACACACCGCGGTATGCCCTCAGCTCCAGCTCCTGGGTGTCTTCATCAAGCAGGAAAGCAAGGGCAACATCCAGGTCCATAGCATCCCGCACGCGCTCCACCGTAGTATCGAGCACTTTTTGGAGATCGAGTGTTTGCGAAGCCACCAGGCACACGGCATTGATGGTCGCCAGCGCTTTTTCGCTATTCTCGACGGCATGGATGTACTGCTGTATTTCCTGCTTGGTGACCTCGAGGGTCTGCATTGCCTGCTCACGCTTGCCGCGCTCCCGGCGGTGCCACTCCAGCCACAGGTTCAGCACGATACCCACCATGGCTATCATAACGATATCGAGTATTGCATCCGGTTGGTCGGTGGCAATAACCGCCGCCCGCGGCAACATGACAACGATGCTCAATAGCAGGCTTGTAACGCCGCCTGCTAATCCGAAGGCAAAGCCCGCGTAGAACACAGGTATCAGGAAAAAGACGCGTTCCGCGGAAAACCGCGCCGACTCCAGAAATGTAAAGAGCGATGGTGAATCGATGCGCAATATCTGTTGTGGGTAGTGCAGGATGATACCGAGCACAAACAGGGCAGTGATTATCCAGCAGTGGGTGTTACGCCAGAAACGGGGATCGGGTTCGGGCGGTGGGACGCCCGCGCTCATCATATCCTCGATTTCCGAGCGGTTGTTCACGGGAGGTCTTCCATGGTAAGCCAGCCCCGCTTCAAGCCATAAAGGACGGCTTCCGTGCGGGAAGCCACCCCGATCTTGTTGAAGATGTTCCCGAGGTGCACCTGCACGGTACGCGGACTGAGAAACAGCTTTTCCGCAATGTCTTTGTTGCTGATACCCCTTGCCGCCAGCTTCAGGATTTCGTGTTCGCGTTCGCTCAGCTGTTCTACGGCTCTGGTTTCCGACGATGCGGGTGTGACCACGCGCCGTATGACGCGGCTGGCGATGACGGGGTGCAGGACAGACTCGCCGGCGTAAACGGCGCGGATGGCATCGATTAGCTCGTGAGTGCGGATGCCTTTCAGCAGGTATCCGGCGGCGCCGGCTTCCAGCAGGGCAAAGATATACTGGTCACTATCATAGGCGGTGAGAATCAGGATTGCCGTGGAGGGGAGCATGGCTTTGATTTGCTTGGTAGCTTCGATGCCGTTGAGCTTCGGCATGCGGATGTCCATAACCACCACGTCCGGCTTGTACTTAGCGGTCAGCCTCACCGCTTCTTCGCCGTCGCCGGCTTCAGCCACCACCTCCATATCCGCCTCCCGTCCGATGAACTCACGCGTGCCCTCACGCATAATGGCGTGGTCTTCGGCAAGTAAAACCCGTATTTTTGCCATATGTTCGTCCATTGCCATTGTAACGCACCTTCCGTGTTACCGCAACACATCTTGACAATTGTTTGAGCTTTGCGTAAATTGTGTGATGGCTCTTGAATAAGACGCAATGAGGAGGCAAACATGCCCTGGGAAGACTTAAAACCGATGTTCCGCCCGGAAACCGTGCACATGGGGGTATTAACCGTAGACGCCGAAAAATGCACACATTGCGGGCTTTGTATGGAAAACTGTCCTCTCCGCGCCTGGGAGACCGATGAAAACGAGGTGCCCCGGCAGAAAAAGGAATACGAGTGCTTTTCCTGCTGTAACTGCATGGTAGTCTGCCCGGTGGATGCCATTACGCTGGTCGATGGTTATCACGTCGATAGGGGATTCTATGAGACCGACCCGCACCCGTTACCCTACAAGATGCCGCTCAAACCACTGAACGCAGATGGCAAACCGGATGAATGGAACGCGGTCGAACGGCTTGTCCTGGAACGCCGTAGCGTTCGCAATTTCAAAGACAAACCGGTCCCGGAACCACTAATCAGAAGGGTGCTTGAAGCCGGCAGGTTTGCACCGAGCGCCGGCAACTGTCAGCCCTGGAAATTCATTGTTATCACCAATCTGTCTTTGATAAAGGAAATGGAGCAATTGATATATTTTGTGCTGGCGATGTTGCATAACATGTACAAGGATGATGGGACAGTTCAGAATCTCGTTCCGATGTATGAAGCCGGCGGCACGCCAGGGAGTTACGACCCGCGTGTTATCCTCGGTGGGATTGGCAGTATCGTCAAAGGGAACGGGACGGCTTTCCTTGGCGCTCCGGCGGTTGTCTTGCTACTCGGAGATAAGCGTGCCATCGGCGGACCTCTACTCAACATCGGCATTTGCGGGCAGAACATGAACATCGTCGCCAAATCGCTGGGGCTGGCTTTCTGCTGGGTGGGTTTCAGCACCGTTTTAATGAGAATGCCCCCGCTCCTGGAGAAGCTCGGAGTTCAGGAACCATGGGAGATTACTAATTCATTCGTCCTGGGATACCCGCGATTCAAGCAGGAGGGCATGGTGCCGCGCGAATACCGCCCGGTGACCTGGTTCCGTAACGGCTCCGACAGCCCGCAAGTAGAAGAATAGGTCTGACCGGCATCAGGCTTTCTTTTCAGCGCGGTATATTCTGCCACTGGTAAAAAGGCAATCTGTCCGCGTATGATTTCGTTTTTCCGCAATGTCATACGACTCTCGGCTTATTTTTACCGTTCTTCCTCAGTATCCCATGCTTAGTAGACGTCACGACTTATTGCTTAATCGGCGGCTGTGTGCTAGGCAGGACTGGTAAAAGCAGTATGCCTTGATTCAGATGTTGGGCGGGGCGTTGCGGGGGTATTCTGAAGATGCCAAGGAAAGAACTCGGGAGTAATGGAGGGAACGGAAATGGAAAAGGTAATGGAAAGAGTAACAGCGGAGATAATCGCCCCGGAAGATATTCAGGCAAGATTACGGCGCGGCAAAGCCCATTACGAAGAAGGTCTTTACGCTGAAGCCTTGGTAGAGTTCCAGAAGATTATACAGGTCGCCCCCGGGCACATCGAGACCCGTGTGTGGATGCGCAAAGCCCGCGAAGGGATGACTGTACCACAGGTTGCTACTATAACGGCAACCGCCGGCGGCAAAGTGAAGGAATGCCTCTGGCAGAAGCTGAGAATGGTCTCCTACCGCGTCTGCACCCATGGCTACGATTGCCTTACCTGCGAGTTCGACCAGCAGATGCAGGAGAGAATGGCGCAGGGAGAGGACGGAAAGGTGGAAGCGGCGCTGAAGAAGTTCGAGGAACTGCCCGGCAACGAGAGGGTCTGCCACTACGCGCTCAAAGGTGATGTATCCTTCCGGTTATGCAGTCGGTGCTTCCAGTGCGCCACCTGCGAGTTTGACCAGATGATGGAGGACGCGGTGCAGGAAAAACTGGCGAAACTGGCAGTCCGGCGTCAGGCGCTGAAAAAGAAAACCGCCAGTTAAGCTCTTAAGTCCAGGATAGAACAGAACCAGGTGAGGGCGCTTAAGCACCCTCACCCTTTTTGTCATTGACGGGCTTAACCCGACAATCCAGGTGATTTCGGACAACCCCAGTCATTATTTTCAGCAGTCTGGTTGGAGGGAATAGGGGCTGGGAACTGGCGATTGGTATCTAGAAGTTGGGTATTTCTTGCCGTAAACTTGATACTTGACGCTTGATAGTTGATAATTCCTGTTATGAGGGTCTCGAAAATCGGGGAGTTCGGGCTTATCTACCGGCTCGCCGGTCTAATTTCAAAAGCTAACCGCAAAACGTGGCAGTCCTCCCGCCAGGTAATCGTCGGGCTGGGTGACGATGCCGCCGTCTGGCGACCGCAAAACCCCTACCAGATTGCCACCGTCGATTCCCTGGTCGAGAATATCCACTTCACCCTCAGGACAATCACCTGGGAAGAGCTCGGCTGGAAATCGATTGCCGTCAACCTGAGCGACATCGCGGCGATGGGCGGTACCCCGCGCTATGCCCTGATATCCATCGGCTTGCCGGAGAACACCGAGGTCGAAAACGTCGAGGCTCTTTACCGAGGCATGATAAAAATCGCCGGACAGCACCGGGTCAATATCATCGGCGGGGATACGGTCAGCTCTCCCTTCTTATTCATCAGCGTCACTGTCCTGGGCACGGCGAGCAACGCAGCAGGCAGAGTACTCACCCGCAGTGCGGCAAACCCCGGCGACCGGGTGGCGGTGACCAATAGCCTGGGTGCTTCAGCCGCTGGATTACAGATGCTCCTGCACGGGTTGAAGTTCGAATCAAAATTGGCGGATGCAATCAGGAAAGCCCACGTCACGCCAACACCGCGTATCAAAGAGGGTCAAACGCTCGTGGCTAAAGCAGTGAAGTGCGGCATAGACATCAGCGATGGGCTGGTCGGCGACCTGACCCATATCTGCGAGATGAGCAAGGTCGGCGCCCGTTTGAATGTGGACGCGGTGCCGGTATCACCTGCTGCGAAAGTATGTTTCCCGGAAAAAGCCCTTGAGCTTGCCCTGACCGGCGGTGAAGACTACGAACTGCTGTTCACCGCTCCCACCCGCGTTATGCCCGTGGTGAGAAAGGCACTGGCGTGCCCGGTCACGGTCGTCGGGGAAATCACCGCCGACCATCCCGGTAAAGTAGTGCTCGTGGACGGCGCGGGAAAACCGTATACAATGAAAAAGTCCGGCTGGGACCACTTCGGTCAGTAGCATGATAATATGGAATCATTGAAGCTGGTTACACACGCTCCAGAGGAAACGCGGGAGCTTGGCAGGAACATCGGTAAGCTCGCCATGTCAGGAGACATTTATCTACTCGTAGGGAACCTCGGGACCGGCAAGACCTGCCTCACGCAGGGAATCGCCTGGGGGCTGGGCATCGAGGAATACACGCTCAGCCCGTCGTTTGTCATCATGCGGGAAATGCAGGGCAGGTTACGCCTTTACCATATGGACTTCTACCGGCTGGATAACATCGCGGAAATCTCCGACCTGGGGCTGGACGACTACCTGTACGGCCGGGGCGTGTGCGTCATTGAGTGGGCAGAGAAAGGCATGGACATCTTGCCCGGCGACCACCTGCTCGTCAGGTTCAGTTACATCTCGGACACCGCAAGGGCACTGGAGCTCCTGCCGCGGGGAGGACGCTATATGAAGTTACTGGCTGAATTGAGACAGAACATCGCTTCGCAGGGGAAGGTCTGACGTGCTGGTCGCAATCGATACCTCCACCGATACCGCCTCCCTGGCGCTTGTCAGGGAAGGGCTGGTAGTTGCGGAAATAACCTGGCGTACCGACAAAAACCATTCCGTACAGCTTCTGCCGAACCTGGAGCATCTCCTGAAACTGGTCGGGACCGGGGCGAAGTCGCTCACCGCCGTCATCGTGGCAAAAGGGCCCGGGAGCTTCAACGGCTTACGGGTTGGCATCAGCGCCGCAAAAGGGCTGGCTTTCAGTCTGAACATCCCGATTGTGGGGGTGAACAGCCTGGAGGTAACTGCCTACCAGTACGCTGAGACCGCCCTGCCGGTGTGCCCGGTACTCAACGCAAGGAGGGGAGAAATTGCCACGGCTCTCTATCAGAAACAGGCATCCGGCTGGAAGCAATTGAGGGAGAATTACATCACCGACGTGGAAAAGCTGTGCGCGGAAATCACGGAAAGGACACTGTTCTGCGGTGAGTATGTGCAGGAGATATCATCGCGGTTGTTGCTATTACTGCCAGGCAAGACGGTCATTGCTTCTCCCACTACCGATTTACGGCGGGCGGCATACCTCGCGGAGCTGGGTGTGAAGCGGCTGGCTTCTGGAGACACGGATAACGTGGCAACCCTGCAACCGGTCTACCTGCGCCTCCCGGCAATCACGGTGGCTAAACACAAATAGATATATGAAACTCTAAATACTAAACACGAAACACGAATAACTGATTACTGTTAACTGTTAACGTGAAAGGTGTGAAATGGGCATCTGGCCACAGGTCTCGATGAATGTCCCGGAAGGGTACAGCAAGTGCTTCGGGTGCGGGCAGGACAACCCGCACGGACTGAAGCTGAAATTCGCACCGGAGGGGCAAGGCGTCAAAGCCGTTTTCACACCGGACGAGCGCTACCAGGGGTGGCCCGGCTATCTGCACGGCGGCATCGTCGGCTGTCTGCTGGACGAGGCAGTCGGTTATGCGGCTTCTTCCACCGGCGTCCGCGTCGTGACGGCAAAGCTCGAAATACGTTTGAAACGCCTGACCCCGATTAATGGACCGCTGACCGTCACCGGGTACATCGTCAAAAAAACAAGGAAGGTTATGCGGAGCGCCGCCGTGGTCAGCCTGGCGGATGGCACAGTGGTGGCGGAAGCGGACGCCACGCAGTTCGTGGTAGAAACGACCTCTATACCAGGACACGAACGATGACAGGTAATCAGCCGAAGGCAGTGCTCTGGGATATGGATGGCGTTATCGTCGATAGCGGTAACTATCATATGAAGTCGTGGCAGGCGGCGCTGGGGAAGAGGGGTGTCAATTTCACAGAGGCGGATTTCCGCCGTGTTTTCGGTATGCGGAACCTGGAGATAATCCGCGGTATCTTCGGGGAGAATGTATCTCTGGAGACGGTGGAAGCAATCGCGCGGGATAAAGAGGAGACCTTCCGCAGTCTGATAAGAGGCAGTGTAAAAGCCCTGCCCGGTGTCCTTCGACTAATCAGAGCACTGGATGCGGCAGGCTTCCGGCAGGCGCTCGTATCCTCCACCCCGTTAGAGAACATCGAACTTATCACCACAGCGCTGGGCATTAAGCACTATTTCCGGCACATTATCTCAGGACAGGATGTAAAGGAGGGCAAACCCAGTCCGCAGGGCTACCTGCTTGCCGCGCGAAAAATGGATGCCTCACCGGGCAACTACGTCGTTATCGAGGATGCCGCGGCGGGTGTCGAAGCGGCTAAAAACGGCGGGATGAAATGTATCGCGGTTACCAACACCAGCCCCGCGGACAAACTGGCGGAAGCCGACCTGATAGTAAACAGCCTGCAAGAAGTCACCATCGCCGTGATTGAGAAGTTATTAAGCGGTAATCGGGAAAGGAGTCGGAACTGAATGGAAAGGTCACTGGTGCTTATCAAACCTGACGCCATGAAGCGGAATGTCAGTGGCGCCATTATTAGCCGTTTCCAGCAACGCGGACTGAAAATCGTCGGCTTAAAGCTATTGCAAATGGATAATGCGCTGGCGAAGCGTCACTATGCCGTGCACGAAGGCAAACCGTTTTTTCAGTCGCTGGTAGACTACATCACTTCCACACCGGTTATTGCTATCGTCTTCGAGGGAGAAAACGCCATCGACCTTATCCGCAAAACGATGGGCGCCACGGACCCGGCAAAGGCAGATAAGGGAACAATCCGCGCAGATTTCGGTTTAGATATTCAGAACAATGCCGTGCACGGCTCCGACTCACCGGAAAATGCCGCCAAAGAGACAACACTCTTCTTCAGGGCTGACGAGCTCCACGCCGGCTATTGAATCCTGACGATGGTCTTGCCCTTACTCCAGAGCTCGTCGAACTGGTAATAATTACGTTCCGCCGGGGAGAAAATGTGGACAACGACATCGCCGTAATCATATAGCATCCAGCCGGAGTCAGCGGTCCCTTCCTCGTGCAGAATACGCTCACCGCTCTTTTTCAGTGTTTGCTCAACCTCTTCGCCGATAGCTTTTAGCTGACGCTCGCTTTCACCACTGCAAATGACGAAATAGCTGGCAAAGGTGCAGACTTCCCGGACGTCCAGCAGGAGGATGTCCGCCGCCTGTTTTTCTCCGGCGGCTTCAACAGCCTGACGCGCGATATCTAATGATTCCAGAAATCAGACCCCTTTTTTACGGCTTCCGATTGTATTATACCAGATAAAGGCGCCTTAAGTTATTAGTATTTAGTTTAGAGTTTCGTATTTAGAGTTTAGAGTTTTTCTTTTTGTGCTAATATGTCACTAAACCAGAAAGTAAGCACCGTGAATAAATTACACTTCGGCACCGGCGGCTCGCCCCACAGCTCTGCTTCACACTCATCCGTCGATGGCGTAAAACGTATCGCCGAGCTGGGGCTGGACTGCATGGAGGTGGAGTTCGTCTACGGGGTGAATGTCACGGATACGGTCGCGCGGCAAATCGGCACGGTCGCCGCCAACCACAACATCAGGCTTTCCGTGCACGCACCGTACTACATCAATTTGAATGCCCGCGAGCCTGAGAAAATCAAAGCCAGCCAGGCGCGCCTCTTCCAATCGGCGCGCGCCGCCTCACTTCTCGGTGCCCGTGATGTCGCCTTCCATTCGGCATTCAATATGGGCGACCCGCCGGAGCAGGTCTATGAGACGGTAAAGAAGGGACTCGTGGAAGTGCTGGAGCAGATGGAGCGGAGCAATATCAAGGTGCGTCTGCGGCCGGAACTGATGGGCAAGGTAAGCCAGTTCGGCGCACTCAACGAGGTGCTCCGGCTCGCCGGTGAACTACCGGGTGTAACGCCCTGCATCGATTTCGCGCACTGGCATGCCCGCACCGGTGCGTTTAATTCTTATGATGAGTTTGCCACAATGCTTTCCCAGATAAAGGAACGGGTGGGAGAAGCGGCGCTGAAAGAGATGCATATTCACGTCGCGGGTATCACCTATAGCGCCAAAGGTGAGCTTGCTCACCGCAATCTGAGAGAATCGGATTTCGCCTACCGGGAGCTGTTGCAGGCGTTCAAGGACTTCAAGGTCGCCGGGCTGGTAATCTGTGAAAGCCCCAACCTGGAAGAGGACGCGCTGTTGCTCAAGAGGGGGTACGTAGAATTGAAGTAGGGACACGGCATGCCGTGTCCGTCTCACTCCACCGCCACCTATCAAAATGACAATAGCCAAATATCAAGCCCCCCTTTTCCCCACATCTTTGTATCCTGTAGGGATACGGCATGCCGTGTCCGATGAGTATTATTCGTAAATGGAACACATAGGATTAAAGCGAAACGAAGTACGGGTGGTAGAGTACCGTCCGGAATGGGCATCCCACTACCAGGTGGAAGCGGCTCGGGTCCGCGCGTGTGCCGGAGACCTGATTACCGATGTGCAACATATTGGTAGCACTGCGGTACCCGGTCTACCTGCCAAACCCATTTTAGATATCGCCATCGCAGTCCCGGATAGAGGCGCCGTGCCCGTGGTGGTAAAACGTCTTGTAGAAGTGGGCTACAGCGACCGTGGCTATCAGGAAGCGACGGGCGGACATCTCCTGATAAAAGACCGTGAACCGGACGTACGGACCGTTCACCTGCATATCGTGGAGACAGCGGACTCGCCGTGGCGGAATTACATTATGTTCCGTGACCTTCTCAGGCGCGACCCGGTAATCAGGAAAAAGTACGCTAAATTAAAGAAACGCCTCGCCAGGAATTTTCCAGATGACCGGAAGTCATACACGGAAGGTAAAGACACGTTTATCCGGGGTGTGCTCAATTCTGACAGTCCGACCAAGCGGTGAATTCAGACTGGAGAGGGACAACGGTTTACACTGCCCCTCTCCAGTGGTCTTCAGAATCGCTCATGCCGATTACATCGGCACTACGAAGGATGGAAATAGCGTATTTTCGGGGTAATCCTCCATGTAGCTTGCCGGCGACACCACGAAATATGAAACTCGGAGTTGTCATTCTGGAGCCCTTCATAATCGCTCAGGGTAAACTCCGCGAAGAATCTCAGGGAGGGGTAGGCGACCCCATGATTCAACTCCCCTCCTCCAGATTCTTCGTCGTCTCGATAGGGAATAAAGGAATTATCGGGACTCCTCCAGAATGACAAGATGAGGGTATTTTCGTAACAATGTCAACGGAAAATTCCGGTGGCTATTTGATTTCTACGGTAGCGCCGGCGGCTTCCAGCTTCTCTTTGATGGTCTGCGCCTCTTCCTTGTTCACGTTCTCTTTCACCGCCTTGGGCGCACCCTCTACGAGGTCCTTAGACTCTTTCAGACCCAGGTTGGTGACCTCGCGCACTGCCTTGATGACCGCAATCTTGTTCGCGCCGTAAGACTTGAGGATGGGAGTAAACTCGGTCTTCTCCTCGACCTCAGCGGCAGGTGTGGTGGCGGCGGGTGCGGCGCCTGCGGCAGCGGCGGCTACCGGCGCAGCGGCGGTGACGCCAAACTCGGTCTCAAGAGCTTTCACCAGATGGGAAAGCTCCAGAATGTTCAAGGTCTTGACCGCATCGATAATTCCCTGGACTTTTTCTGTTTCTGCCATGTTACTTTGTTTCCTCCAATTGCTTTATTCTTGCCTGTAAGACACCCTGGAAATTCCTCATCGGCGCGGCGAGCACGCCCACGAGCGAATACAGGGGGCTTTTCAAACCTCCGAGCACCCTGGCTACCAGGACGGGTTTCGGGGGCAGGGTAGCGAGTACACCGATGTCTTCACCGGTAAGAACGGTGTCCCCCATAAAACCGCCTTTGACACCGATGTTTATCTTCGAGGTACGAACGTAGTCGGTAAAAACCTTGGCGGTATTCGTCACATCCCCGTATCCGAAAGCAATAGCGACCGGACCGGCGAAAATATCCTTGACCTGTGGACGGTTAAGCCTTTCCGCGGCTTTTACGGCGAGCGTGTTTTTTACCACCTTGTAGTCACCGCCGGTTTCCTGGAGTTTGCGGCGCAAGCCGTTCATTTCCAGAGTCTTCAAGCCCCGGTAGTCAGTCAGGATACCGATAGTACTTTTGGCAAACTCCTGTTGGAGCCTATCGATATTTTGTGCCTTTTTCTCTTTTCTCATCTTTCCCTCTTTGCGCGTCTTCCCAAAAAAACGAGTCCTCGCGCACTGCACGAGGACTCGTCAAGAACTACCGCTCGAATTTCCCGGTGTGTGAGCCGGAAAACTCACGCTTCTCCTCGGCAGGGCATTAAGTCCCGTTTTCAGTCCGGAACTCCTGCTGTCTCAGGACAACTATTCTATTTTTACAGGTCAGGCGTTAGAAGTCAAGTCTAGGCTGGTAAACCCCACAGGGACACAGCCCCGGTGAATGAGCCAGGTCTGCCGCCCAGGTTCTGCGTGGCGCCGATGCGCGGGTTCTTTATCTGGCGCGGGCCTGCTTTGCCCTGGAGCTGTTTGTAGACTTCGTAGACCATGCGGATGCCGCTGGCACCGATGGGATGCCCGAAGCACTTCAGGCCGCCATCCGGGTTGACCGGAAGGCCGCCGGTCTCTCCCGGTTTCAGCTCGAAGAATCCGGAATCGATGTCTTCTTTAGAGTGACCTTCCCGGCTCCAGCCCATGTCTTCGTAGATGACAAGCTCGGTGATGGTGAAGCAATCGTGGACTTCCGCCAGGTCGACTTCATCACGCGGGTTGGTGATGCCAGCCATTGCATACGCCATCTTCGCGGCGGCGCGGGTCTCATCGAAATGCGTGAAGTCGTAGTAGTCACGCAACATGCCCTGCTGTCCGCCGACCGATAGTCCGTAGCCCTTCAGGAGGATGTAGTCCTTCCGGAAGTTCTTGGCAAGCTCCGGACGGGTGATGACCATCGCGGCCGAGCCATCACTGACACCACAGCAGTCGTATAAGCCCAGGGGATAGGCTTGTATAGGCGCATTCACCACCTGGTCCAGTGTGACTTCGCGCTGGAAGTGCGCCTTAGGGTTGCGGGCGCCGTTCCAGTGGTTTTTCACGGCAATCTTCCCCAGTACCTTTTTGCCTTCTTCGTAGCTCAAGCCATAGCGGTGGAAATAACGGTTAGCCGCCATGGCGAACTGGGCGGGGGGCGGGACGGCGGGGGAAATTTGGGCGGAAGGCTGTCCGCCACCGCCGGTGAGATAACCTACACCGGAGTCCTTGAGCTTCTCCACGCCGGCAACCAGGACGAGGTCGTAAACACCCGCGGCGACAGCGTTACAGGCATTGATGATGGCATCTGTGCCGGTAGCGCAAGCATTTTCAACGCGGGTGATAGGGATATATTCTGTTTTGATAGCGTGCGCCAGCACCTGGCCGGTTGCCTGTTGTGTCGTTCCGAACCATGCCGCCTGGATGTCCTTCGACTCGACACCGGCATCCTCGAAGGCTTCGTAGCAGGATTCGACGAGCAGGTCCTCGGTATCGGAGTCCCAGCGTTCGCCGAACTTACAGCACCCCATACCGATGATGGCGACTTTGTCTTTCATGCTTTGCATTTTTACCTCCTCACTCCTTTCTTATCAGCACCTGTATGTTCTTCATTTAGAAGGGAAAGCGTGTTGGGAGACATTTCCAGTAATAGTTATGGACGCCGCCGGATGAGAAGAGCTTTCTAAAGCTCATTTCCACCGGTACCTCACAACGGATGTCCTCAGGTTCGCGGTCAGTCCCTACGAATAGACCGCGGCCGCCGCATTCCCAGTCGACAATGCAGATTGCCAGCGGGCGGTCGGCGCCCGGGACCAGGTAGTCCAGCGAGAAGGTGAAAATCTTACCTTTCTTGTCGGACAGTCGTACAGTTTCCCACTTGTCCTTGGAATGACAACGACTGCAAACGCGCTGTTGCGGGTACTGGAGTAATCCGCAGTTCAGGCATTTCGCGCCATGGAGTCGGTCGATCGCTTCACGCTGGCGCCAGCGGGCGGAGACGGAAGGCGGGTTGCCCACCAGTCCCTTCATATCCGTTCCCCGTGGTCCACGCTGCTTGGCGATGCGCTTGGTTTCCAGGCTAATCTTGATGCCGTGCTTTGGTTTCATCTTCCTGATGTCCTCGGTGACCTCGAGCAGGTAGGCATCCGCACCATCGCCATAGCTCGCTAAAAGAATCTTGTCGCCGGGTTTGGCGGTTTCCAGGGCGGCGATGAGCAACATCAATGAATAGGCGGCGCCGGTGTTGTTCATTTTGCCGAAGAGGGGGTCCTGTACCTGTTCCGGAGCGAAGCCGAGTTTGCGCGCCATTTCCTGGTGACGGCGGGCATTCGGTCCGTAGAATACCGCCTTGGTAATGCTTTTGGGCGTGATGCTCATTTTTTTCATCAGCCCCGCCACCGCTTCCGGCATAACATTGAGATAGCCGGTATCGAAGACGAAGCGGTCTTCCCAACTACGGATGTAGTTATCACCCTCGGCGCGCCAATAGTCCATGTTCTCTTCGGAGACACTATGGTGGCCGGTGACGGTGGCGATAACGTCCTTGTCGCCGAACAGGAGCGCCCCGCTCCCATCCCCGAGGGATTGGTCGAGCTCACTGCCGGGTTCGGCGGTGCGTGTATCCGCCACGGTAACCAGGACGTTGCGTGCAGAGCCGGCGGTGATGGCATCCAGAGCGGCTCCCATTGCCAGCGTGCCGGCGCGCAGGGAATTGGTGATGTCATTGGTGACGATGTCCCGGCGCAGGTCGACAGCCGCGGCAACGGTGGCGGCGTTCTGTTTTTCGATGTAGGGAGGAGTAGAACTGGCGAAGATGAGGCTATCGACCGTACTACGGTCCTCGCCGCGGAGACAGTCCATCCCGGCCGCCACAGCCATGGTGATACTGTCCTCGTCGAAGTTGCAGACAGGCTTTTCGATGGGCATGTTCCATCCCGCGGTCTCTCTGCCTAATCTGTACCGCGGCAGGTATGCACCGTAAGCTGTAATACCAACCATTTTCCCTCCTTATTACGTTCTATTCGCAAACGGCAAGCCTATTTTACTCTCACG
>JAUYDN010000240.1 GCA_030691775.1 Dehalococcoidia bacterium | reverse complement strand
CCGTCTCACGGGAATGACCTGCGGGGTCATATGAACAAGCCCGATATGCCTTACCCGTGACCCACGCTCGTGGCACAATGGCAGAAAGCAATCTCGAACGTAAAGGACGTGTATGCGGCAGTTCCTTTTCAAGACATGCCAATCCTATGTTGAGAAATCCATTGGTATCCTCGGTTTAGTTCCCTCAACTGTCCAGATTCAGACTTTCATCGATAATCTTAAGTGCCGACCTGGTGGCAAGGCCGCTTATTACCGCTACATTCGGGCGTTTTACCACTGGCTGTATTCCCCAGCGTCGGGTTTTCGCTATGCACCCGCAGATAACCCGGCGGCCTGGGTAAAACGACCGCGCGTACCGGATAAAATTCAGCCTGCGCAAAGCCGTGAATCTGTGATGAGACTGCTTTCACACGTAAAAGGTCCCAGAAATGCCGCGCTGATCACTACGCTCATCGAATCAGGTGGTAGGCTCCGAGAAGTCACCAACATCAACGAAAACGATATTCTGTGGGACCAGCATGTAATCAAGGCCATTGCTAAAGGTGGTCATGAAGTATTGATGCCGTTTGGCGAGGTTACAGAGAGGCTGATTAGGGCATGGCTATCTGAATATCACCCGGATGGTGGTAACATCTGGGGGTTGACTCAGAGCGGGGTAGTTTCTTTTCTTCGCCGACTTGAAAAGCGGAGCGGAATTAAGTGTAACGCTCACACATTTCGTCGCGGTTTTGCCTCGATTTTACTCAAAGGCGGGACCAATCTCATTGACATCATGCGCTTGGGTCACTGGAAGTCGCTACCAATGGTACAGCTCTATACCAAGTCGGTGGTGTTCGAGGACTCAATAAAGAACTACCATGGTCCGCTGCAGCATGTAGACGTGACTGGTAGACTTGGTATTAGTGGTAAGGTGCCGAGGCCCAGAATCGAACTGGGGACACGTAGATTTTCAGTCTACTGCTCTACCGACTGAGCTACCTCGGCGTGACAAATGATATTGTAGCTATTATGGAGAAGGGGTGTCAAGGCGAGGGGGTACATCTCCGTTGACATCACCTTTCTTACCAGCTACAATCTTGTCACTATATTTTCGCGTGCGATTGGGTACGCAACAGGAGGCGGCTTATGGCTCTGGCGTTAGAGGGAATTAAAGTCATCGATGTATCTCAGGTGGCGGCGGTGCCGGTATGCGCCCGTCACCTGGCAGATTTCGGGGCGGATGTGATTCACGTGGAGAACCCGCTCACCGGGGACTCGTGGCGCATCTTCCAAGATGTCTCCGCGGCTGGCCGGCAGGCGGCGCCCTCAGCCATTAACTACAACTGGGAGAATTACAACCGCAACAAGCGTAGCCTCACCCTCGATATCGCTAAAGAGGGCGGGCGCAACATCCTCTACAAGCTTATCGAGCAGACGGATGTGTTCGTCAGTAACCTCAGGGCATTCGAGCTGGAACGTTACGGACTGGAGCACGCCACTCTACGCAAAATCAACCCGAGAATCATCAGCGGCAATGTCAGCGGTTATGGCAAGACAGGTCCGGACAAGAACCTGCCCGCTTATGACACGACTGCCTACTGGACGCGCGCCGCAATCCCTTACGTGCTCTCTTATCCGGGAGTACCGTGCATGGGTTACCGGCCGGGAATCGGTGATAACGTCACCGGGCTGGGGCTTGCCTTCGGCGTAATGCTGGCGCTCTACGCGCGGGAGAAAACCGGCCTGGGACAGGAAGTGGATACCTCGCTTCTGCACATGGGGCTTTACCAGAATTCGTTCGATGTCGCCGGTGCGCTTGCGACAGGGATGAACTTCGAGGACTGGCGTGAGAATCCACCACCGGAGGTCGTGGCGCAAGCCCAGATGGCTAATATGCAGGTCATGGCTTTTTATGGCAACAAAGCCACCAATCCTTTATCTGGCGCGTATGTAACTAGCGATTTCCGGATAGTTGTCTTCGTCGCGCTACAACCGGACCGGTACTGGACCAAGTTCTGCCAGTGCATCGGGCGGGAGGACCTGGCAAAGGATGCCCGCTACTCGACCACCGAAGGCAGGGCTGAGCACTGCACGTTGCTCCGGCAGGAAATCAGCCAGACTTTTATGCGCAAGCCCCTCGCAGACTGGGTACCATTGCTCGAGGGGATGCCCTATGCGCCGCTACAGAACCTGAAGGAAGTGATTAATGACCCGCAGGCGAGGGCGGCTGGCTGTTTCGTCGCCTACGACCATCCGGCACACGGGCGCATCGAGGCGCTGGCAAACCCGGTGAACCTGAGCGGGACACCGGCCACCGTCAGGATGCCCGCCCCCGAGTTCGGGCAACACACCGAGGAGGTGCTGGTCGAGGCTGGTTACTCGTGGGAAGACATCGCCAGGTTCAAGGAACAGGGGTTGATTGCGTAGAGACTGACGGGGCTTCTTTTTGCGAGCTATTATGGAGAAGGGGTGGTAAGTCGAGGGGGGATAATTATTCTGCGCCCGGCTTGAAATAGCCCTTGAAATGAAATAATATTGCATCGCGACCGATACGAGAGGTGAGTCCAATGACAGTTAAAATTGAGCAAATCAAGTCTGAGAGAGACGATGCAGAGGAAGATGTATCGCGCTATAAGATAGCAGCTTATCCGGCTGATTATACTCTCCAAGGTCTTTATGATAAGTGGATATCGGAAGAAATATTCGTTCCTCCGTTTCAAAGACGCTTTGTATGGACTATCAACCAAGCTAGCAGTCTTATCGAATCATTTCTCCTAGGTCTCCCTGTTCCTCCCTTGTTCCTTTATAGAGAGAGCGATACTCAGAGATTACTTGTGGTCGACGGACAACAAAGATTACGAAGCGTATTCGGATACTTTGCAGAAGAATTTCCTGACACGCGCCAAAGATTTTCACTTAGAAAGGTTAAGGCGGTCTGGGAGGGACTTGTTTTCAGTCAGTTAAATAGCGCCGACAAGATACGGCTTAGAGATGCGGTGCTAAGGACCATTATTATTGAACAGTTGGATCCTAAAGATAACACAAGTATGTACCACATCTTCAAAAGGCTTAATACTGGAGGCACTACCTTAAATTCTCAGGAAATCAGAAATGCTTTATACCATGGAGAATTTAGTAAATTCCTAATGGAATTAAATAGTATTCCGAACTGGCGAGTCATACTAGGCAGTGCTGTAGTGGACAAGAGATACAGAGATGTGGAATTAGTGCTGAGGACACTGGCATTAGCGGAGAACGGCGATCGATATCATAAACCAATGACTGATTTTTTGACGGATTTTATGAAAGAAAATCGAAACAATAAAGAGCGTTTTGAAAAATACCGAAGCAACTTCGAGGGCGCTGTTAATTATGTAGTTGAAACATTGGACTCTAAACCATTCCACCGACAGCGTGGTCTAAATGCCGCTATTTGCGATTCTGTTATGGTGGCATTCTACCACAATCTGCTTAATAGAAAGTTAGACCTCAGAGAACAGTATAGGAAATTACTGAATAATGATTCCTTTGATAGATATGTTTCTAGCTCAACTACAGACGTAGATACGGTTAAACAAAGAATTAAGTTAGCGCAACAGGGGTTGTTTGGGTGAAATGATACGAGAGCAATATGTTCGTGACAAATTCCTTTTCATAAAGGAAACTATCAATCGAATAGAAAGATTTAAAGGTGACAGCAAAATAATTGCTGATCTTGTGTCATATCTGGTGGTTTTAATATCGGGAGCGTACGAGGACTGCTTTGAGCATCTCCTTAACAAAAGGGCGGCTAAGAGCGGTGATATTGAGATTAAGACATTTGTTGAAAAAACTCTGGATCTACAACTCAGAAACCCGAACTGGGACAATCTGACGACAATACTCGGACGGTTCAGTAAAAAGTGGGTGGTAGCTATGAATAAGAGAATCCCTTACAAAGCTAAAACGGGTTTAAATAATATTGTGACAAATAAAAACGCTGTTGCTCATGGAAGCTCTTCCAATATGACTTTAATCGAAATTAAGGCTTGCCATAGACACTGTAAAGCCATATTTGAGAAATTGGAGAAGATAATTTAACGCCTACCATATAAAAACTTCAAAATGTGTAGATTTGTATCAAACCGCCCACGCTGAATTAATGTTCAGGTGACTTTCTTGTTTTCGTGGACTATTGAGAAACTAAAACCCGTCCCCCCCATCCAACACCCCCCATTCTAAATGTTGACATTCATCTTAATTCTTTGCTATTATTATTATTTGTGCTCACTTGTTCGGCGATGGCGCGGACAACCTGACCCCGGCGGGGTATTTTACGCACGCACTGCGGATGGGATGAGCGCATAAAAGCTCATCTTTATTTTTTGTGGCACAGGAGGTCAACTTGCCAACCATTAACCAGCTTATACGCAAGGGACGCCGGAGCAAGAGCAGTAAGACCCGGGCTCCCGCCCTGCACTATAACTTTAACGCCTTGAAGAACCGGACACACTGGGGCGAGGGCAACCCGCAGAAGCGCGGCGTCTGCACGCAGGTAAAGACCATGACGCCCAAAAAGCCTAACTCCGCCCTGCGCAAGATTGCCAGGGTGCGCCTCAGCAACGGTATCGAGGTCACCGCCTATATTCCCGGCGAAGGCCACGAGCTTCAGGAGCACTCCGTGGTGCTGGTCCGCGGCGGCCGGGTGCCGGACCTGCCCGGTGTGCGCTATCACATTGTCCGCGGCGCGCTCGATTCAACCGGCGTCGCCAACCGTAAAAGGAGCCGCAGTAAGTACGGCGCCAAGCGTCCCAAGGCGACGGCGGAACAGGCTTAGGAGGAATCAATGCCACGGCGTTCACGTGCTCTCAAACGACCCAAAATTGCCCCGGATGCTAAATACCAGAGCATCACGGTGACCAAGTTCACCAACCGTATTCTCAAGCGCGGCAAGAAAAGCACCGCCGAGCATGTAATCTACGGGGCATTCGATATTATGAGCAAGCAGGGTTCTAAAGACCCTGTCACGGATATGGAAACCGCAATCAAGAATGTTACCCCTCAACTCAAAGTGAAATCGCGCCGGGTTGGGGGCGCCACCTACCAGGTGCCCATTGAAGTAACCGCGGAAGTCGGCCTGGGCCTGGCGTTACGCTGGCTTATCGATTCAGCGCGCTCGCGTGGCGGAAAATCGATGGCGGAAAAACTGGCGGCGGAATTGAGTGACGCCGCAAAGGGCCAGGGCTCAGCGGTAAAAAAGCGCGAAGACACACACAAGATGGCGGAGGCAAACCGCGCCTTCGCTCATTACCGGTGGTAAGGGGAGGTCTCAGTTTACTTGGTTATCAGTCTGAAGGATAAAACTATGTCCAGAAATCTGCCTCTGGAACAAGTCAGGAATATTGGCATTATCGCTCACATCGATGCGGGCAAGACCACGTTGACGGAGCGCATCCTCTATTATACCGGCGTCACCTACAAAA
Source organism: Dehalococcoidia bacterium (assembly GCA_030691775.1). GTDB lineage: Bacteria > Chloroflexota > Dehalococcoidia > Dehalococcoidales > Fen-1064 > JAURWL01. The sequence goes on along the minus strand of JAUYDN010000240.1, from coordinate 32,422 downwards.
TCGGTGAGGTTGACGAAGGCACTACGGTCATGGACTGGATGGAAGAGGAGCGCAAGCGCGGCATCACCATTACCGCCGCCGCGATTTCGTGCGATTGGCACGACCACCGCGTCAATATCATCGATACACCCGGGCATGTGGATTTCACCGCCGAGGTAGAGCGCAGTCTCCGCGTGCTCGATGGCGGCGTCGTCCTGTTCGATGCCGTCCAGGGTGTGGAAGCACAATCGGAGACAGTCTGGCGGCAGGCAGACCGCTACCACGTCCCGCGCATCTGCTTCGTCAACAAGATGGAACGGGTTGGCGCGGATTTCCAGAATACCCTTAATATGATTGTCGACCGGCTCCACGCTAAACCGCTCGCCATCCAGATGCCCATCGGCGCCGAAGACAAGTTCCAGGGCATCATCGACCTTATCGAAAGACGCGCCTATGCCGCTGACGGCGACCGTGCTAAGACAGTGGAGGAAATCCCCGTCCCGGAAAATGAAAAACCAAAGGTAGAAGAACAGCGCCACAAGCTCATCGAACAGATGGCGGAGCTTGACGACCAGATGTTGAACGCCTACCTGGAAGGCACGGAGATTGCCACAGAGGATATTAAAGCCGCATTACGACGCATTACCCTCGCCAATAAAGCCGTACCTGTGCTTTGCGGCAGTGCTCTCAGCAACCGCGGTGTCCGTCTCCTGCTCGATGCCGTGATTGATTACTTACCCTCACCCTCTGATATGCCGCCCGTGCGCGCCATCGATATCAAAGACAACAGCCCGATTATCCGTGAGGCGAAAGATAATGCCCCGTTTACGGCGCTGGCGTTCAAGGTGGTCACCGACCCGTTCGTGGGCAGGCTTGTCTACTTCCGCGTCTACTCCGGCGAGGTGAGAGCCGGCGACCAGGTATTCAACCCGACACGCGGTAAGAGTGAGCGTATCGGGCGTTTGTTCCTGATGCGTGCTAATAAGCGTGACGAGATCGAGTGCGCCGATACCGGCAGTATCGTTTCCACGCTCGGTCTCAAGAACACCTTCACCGGCGATACGCTGTGCAGTCAGACCCAGCCGGTGCTCCTCGATTCCATCCGCTTCCCGGAACCTGTCATCTCCATCGCCATCGAGCCTCGCACCCGCGTCGACCAAGACAAGTTGGGCGAAGCCCTCAGAAAGCTCACTGAAGAAGACCCCACTTTCAAAGTCACCTACAATGAAGAAACCGGCCAGATTGTCATTGCCGGCATGGGCGAGCTTCACCTGGAAATCATCGTCCAGCGCTTGCTCAGCGAGTTCGGTGTCAGCGCCAAGGTGGGCAGACCGCGGGTCGCTTACAAGGAAACCATTACCACCGCGGTCCAGGCGGAAGGCAGGTTTATCAGGCAGAGCGGTGGCCACGGGCAATATGGCCACGTCTGGCTGGCGATTGAGCCGGCGGGGCTGGGCGGAGGCTTTGAGTTTATCGAACATGTCAAGGGTGGCGCCATTCCCCGGCAGTTTATCCCGCCCATTGAAGCGGGCGTCCGCGAGGCGCTGGCTGACGGCGTCGTTGCCGGCTACCCGCTCGTCGATATCAAGGTAACCGTGTATGATGGCAGTTACCACGAGGTGGACTCCTCCGAGCTTGCCTTCAAGATGGCTGGCTCCATTGCCCTCAGGAACGGGGTGAAAAAAGCAAACCCGGTGTTGCTCGAACCGATTATGAAGATGGAAGTGGTCACCCCCAAAGAGTTTATGGGCGATATTATCGGCGATATCACCGGCCGCCGCAGTCACATCGAGTCAATCGAGACACACGGCGAAATCTGTATCATCCAGGCGCTCATCCCCCTGTCGGAGACCTTCGGTTATGCTACCACGCTCCGGTCGCAGACGCAGGGAAGGGCAGGACATACCCTGGAGTTCAATAGCTACCAGGAAATCACGGCTTCACTGGCCAAAGAGGTAATAGAGAAAGCAGGAATGGCTAAGTATGCCTAAACAAAAGATTCGCATCACAATCAAGGGGTTCGACCACAAGGTGGTCGACCAATCGGCGCGACAGATTGTGGAGACGGTCGAGCAGACGGGTGCGGTCGTCGTGGGACCTATACCCTTGCCCACACGCATCGAAAAATTCAGCGTCATCCGCGCGAGCTTTATCGATAAGAACTCGCAGGAGCAGTTCGAGGTGCGCACCCACAAACGCCTCATCGATATTGTGGAGACCACCTCTAAGACCATCGACTCGTTGACTAAACTAAACCTGCCGTCAGGGGTCGAGCTGAATATTAAACTGTAAATCAGGATGAATGAGATGGTTCCAGGAATTATTGGCAAAAAAGTGGGCATGACCCAGGTCTTCAGGGACAACGGCAAGATGGAAGCTGTTACCGTCATCGAGGCCGGACCCTGCACTATTACACAGGTAAAGAGCACGGGCAAAGAGGGCTACAGTGCCGTCCAGCTTGGTTTTGGCAACGCCAGGAAAATCAGCAAAGCGGAACAGGGGCATACCAAAGAGCTGGGGAAATTCAAGTACCTCCGCGAGTTCAGGGTCGCCGACCCTGCCTCTGTGAAGGTCGGAGACAAGGTAGATGTCAGCGCCTTTCAGGCAGGCGAGGTTGTAAATGTCTGCGGGATTTCCAAGGGAAAAGGATTTGCCGGGGTCGTGAAGCGTCATCATTTCAAAGGCGGTAAGAAGACCCACGGCCAGTCCGACAGGACCCGCGCCCCCGGAGCTATCGGCTCCACCACCACGCCGGGTCATGTGCTCAAGGGTATGCGTATGGCGGGACACATGGGCGACGAACGGGTGACGGTGCGCCGGCTGGAAGTAATCAAGTCCGACCCGGAGAAAAACCTCCTCCTGGTCAAAGGCGCCGTACCGGGTGTCCGGAACGGTCTGCTCATCATCAGTAAGACGACAAAGAGGAAGTAGTCACATGCAGGCACAAGTCTATAATCTGGCCGGAGAAGTTACCGGGACCATCGAGATAAGCGATAAGGTGTTTGCCGTGCCGTTCAACGCCGGCGTTGTGCACCAGGCGGTACTTCGCCAGCAGGCGAATGCGCGCCATGGAACAGCAAGTACAAAGACCCGCGCCAATGTCAGGGGCAGTACGCGTAAACTGTACCGGCAAAAGGGCACGGGTAAAGCCCGCGCCGGCAGTATCAAATCACCGCTCCGGCGTGGCGGTGGCGTTGTCTTCGGGCCTCACCCCAGGGACTACCACCAGGCGATGCCGAAGAAAATGCGCCAGCTCGCCGTGCGATGTGCACTTTCCGCCAAGGTAACCGACGGCGCATTGAAGATACTGGAATCCCTGAAATTTAACGAGCCAAAAACAAAACAGATGGCAGGCGTCCTGGATGCCCTGCAGGTAGCTGACACCGCGCTGGTAGTGACCACCACTGCCGAAGCTAATGTGGTCAGGTCGGCGCGCAATCTCCCGGGTATCAAGACCCTGCCTGCAAACTTGCTCAATGTTCTGGATATCCTTTCCCACAAGGTGCTGGTGATGGAAGTCGAAGCTATCCGCAAAGCAGAAGAGCTCTGGGGTAAGGATATGCCTGGAGAAAAGGCCGATGCAACTGCATGAAGTAATAAAACGCCTGCTGGTGACGGAGAAGAACGCTGTCCTTCAGGCGGCTGGCAAATATGCCTTTGAAGTTGGCAGGGATGCCAACAAGACACAAATCAAGAGCGCTGTGGAGACCGCGTTCAAGGTAACCGTGACCGGCGTCAATGTGATGAATATGCCCAGCAAAAGCAAAAGGGTGGGCAGACGTATGGTCTATAGCCCTACCTGGAAGAAAGCGTTGGTCACCCTTAAATCCGGTGACAAAATAGACCTGTTCGAGAACGTTCAGTAGGCAAGGGGACTTCAATGGCACTAAAAATATACCGCCCGACTTCGCCCGGACAGAGAGCAAAGAGTGGCTATACCTTTGATGAAATCACGAAAAATAAACCGGAAAAATCTCTGCTTATCTTCAAGAAGAACCGGGCGGGCCGTAATAACCAGGGTAGGATTACGGTACGGCATCACGGCGGCGGTGCCAAGCGTCTTGTCCGCGTAATCGATTTCAAACGGGATAAGATTGGTGTCCCGGGCAAGATAGCCGCTATCGAATACGACCCCAACCGGACGGCGCGTATCGCACTCGTGTTTTATGCCGATGGTGAAAAACGCTATATTCTGGCGCCAATCGGTTTGAGTGTGAAAGACACCATTATGTCCGGGGAGCAGGCAGAGATACGACCCGGCAATACCCTGCCGATGCGCCTGATTCCCACCGGCACGATGATACACAATATCGAGTTGACTAAGGGCAAGGGCGGCAAGCTGGTGAGGAGTGCCGGAAATACGGCACAGCTACTCGCCAAGGAAGGCGAATATGTGCACGTCCGTCTACCTTCCGGGGAAATGCGCCTTGTCCACGCCGAATGCACGGCGACAATCGGGCAGGTGGGCAACCTGGAACATGCCACCATCAGTCTGGGCAAGGCAGGCAGGAAGCGCAACATGGGCTGGCGTCCGGCTGTCAGAGGCTCAGCGATGTCCCCGCGCGACCATCCGCACGGTGGCGGTGAAGGCAAGACTCCAATAGGGATGCCCGGACCCAAGACCCCGTGGGGTAAACCTGCCCTCGGGCACAAAACCCGGGCAAAGAAGCATTCCGATAGGCTGATTATACGGCGTCGGGGGAAGAAGTAAACTATGTCAAGGTCAACAAAAAAAGGACCGGCAGTAGACCAGAAGTTACTGAAGAAAGTACTGGCGGTAAGCCGCACCAGTGAAAAAACAGTCATCAAGACATGGTCGCGCTGGTGCACGATACTACCGGAGATGGTCGGTTTGACAATCGGCGTCCACGATGGTAGACGCCACGTCCCTATTTACATTACAGAGAATATGGTCGGGCACCGCCTGGGCGAATTTGCCCCCACCCGTACCTTCAGGGGACACACCATGAAGGAGGCAGCCGCCCCGGTTAAGAAACCCGAGGCCGCCGCATAGGGAGATACATGGAAGTAAAATCCGTATCTAAAAACACCGGAATATCAGCACGCAAAATGCGGGCTATCGTTGACCTGGTGAGAGGCAAGAAAGTGAACGATGCGTTGACCATCCTCAAATTCACACCCTCGCCACATGCCAGGATTGTCGCTAAAGTTGTAAAAGCGGCGGCTTCAGACGCGGAAAAGGTCCATAGCATCGCCCTGGATAATCTGAAGGTGGTGAAAATCCACGCGGACGTAGCCACCACACTGCGCCGCTACCGGGCGCGCTCTCGCGGCCGTGCCAGCAGCATACACAGACGTTCCAGTCATATTACCGTCATCGTCGGTGAGCAGGAGGCTTAATGGGACATAAGGTTCACCCCGTTGGTTTCAGGGTTGGCATCATCAAGCCGTGGGACGCCAAGTGGTATGCGGATAAACATTTTGTCGCCTATCTCCAGGAGGACCTGAAAATCCGCAAGACTCTCCGGTCGATGTATCCGGAAGCCGGGGTTTCCCAGGTAGAGATTGACCGCCAGGCTAATAATGTTACCCTCACCATCCATACCGCGCGGCCCGGCATACTTATCGGGCGTGGCGGCCAGCGGGTTGATGAAATGCGCTCTAAACTGGAAAAGCTTATCGGCAAGCGAATTCAACTTAACATAAGGGAAATCCAGCAACCGGAGCTAGATGCTTTTCTGGTAGCCCGCTCGGTGGCGGACCAGATGGAACGCCGTGTTGCCTACCGCCGCGCGATGAAACAATCGATGCAACGCACCATCCAGGCAGGCGCCAAGGGGATGAGAATCCGCTGTGCCGGCCGCCTCGATGGGGCGGAAATCGCCCGCCGCGTTATTATGCACGAAGGGCGTGTGCCACTGCATACCATCCGCGCCGATATCGATTACGGGTTTACAGAAGCACGCACCGTTATGGGACGCATCGGCGTGAAAGTCTGGGTTTACAAAGGTGACATTCTGCCGGAGAAGGAAGAGGTAGAAACGGCTACCCCGGCACCACAGGCAATATCCACTCCTGCCGCGGAAACAGCCGCCCCTGCAGTAGCAATCGCGGTTACGGAAACCCCACCAGTGGAAGCAAAGCCGGTGGGAGAACAGCCTGTCGCCGCACCAGCCGCACAAGAAAAACCAGAGCCGGTAAGGAGAGCACCGCGTCCACGGACGACGGTAGAAGCTCCGAAGGCAGGCGAAACGGCTACGGCACTTGCGGCAGAAGAAAAACCAAAGCCGGTAAGGAGAGCACCGCGTCCACGGACGACGGTAGAAGCTCCGAAGGCAAGCGAAACGGCTCCGGCACACGCGGCGGAAGAGAAACCAAAAGCACCCGCACACCGGGTGACCCGCGCTAAACCTGCCGGTGAAGCTACGGCTGAAGGAACCGGTGAGGAAAAACCAAAAGCACCCGCGCGCAGAGTAACCCGCCCGGCAGCGGCTAAACCAAAGGCGGAGGAGACCGCAGAAAAACCGGTGGCAACAGCTGAAACTGCAGCGAAGCAGGGAGAAGGCAATGCTACAACCTAAACGTGTTAAATTCAGGAAATTTCATAAGGGACGGCGTAAGGGTGCCGCGCATTCCGGCGATACCGTGGCGTTTGGGGACTACGGATTGCAGGCATTGGAGTCTGTGTGGCTGACCGCCCGCCAGATTGAGGCGGCACGACGCGCCATCACCCATCATATCCGCCGTGGCGGTAAGGTCTGGATACGCGTTTTCCCGGACAGGTCCGTGACCAAGAAACCGGCAGAAACCCGTATGGGCTCCGGTAAAGGCGCACCCGACCACTGGGTTGCCGTGGTCAAGCGCGGCCGGATTATGTTCGAGATGGGTGGTGTAGACGAGGCATTGGCAAAGGAAGCCATGCGGCTTGCCTCCAACAAATTGCCTGTGCCCACCAGGTTTGTCATCCGTAAAGCTTCCCTCTTCGGGACAGCAAAAAGCAAGGAGCTAGCGACCGTTGAAAGCTAATGAACTACGTGCATTGAGCACGGATGAAGTTACCAAACATCTCCAGGTGACTTACCAGCAGTTGTTCGACCTGCATCTCAAAGTCAACACCCGGCAGTTGGTGAATCACCGCGAGATTCCGCGTGTCAGAAGACAGATTGCCATGATACAAACGATATTGAGGGAGAGAGCGCTGGAAAGCCAGGAGCAATCGGCGTAAGAAGGGGAGATATCTATGCCAGCGATGAAAAAGACCAAGGTGGGGCAGGTGCTGAGTAATAAAATGCACAAAACTGTGGTTGTCCGGGTTGAAGCGTACCGCCACCACTCCGTTTATAAGAAGACTATCCGGAACGTTGTGAAATACAAGGCGCACGACGAAAAGAACGAGTGTGCCATCGGGGATAGGGTACGCATCGTGGAGACACGTCCGCTTTCCCGGGAGAAACGCTGGCGCGTGAGTGAAATCCTGGTGAAGGCGGCCGCAATTGAAGTCAAACCGGAAGAAATCGAACCCAAATTGATTAAAGCAGAACCGAAGGTGGAGGTCGAACCGGTAGCCGCGGCACCGGTAGAAGACAAATAACAATAACAATATTAATATCCAATGTCTAATGTCTAATAACTAATAACTGATAACTGTAATTAGGGTGGATTAACGTGATTCAGATTTACACCAGGCTGAAAGTGGCTGATAATACCGGGGCGAGACAGATAATGTGCATCAACGTCCTCGGCGGCAGTGGACGCCGTTACGCCCACGTGGGAGATGTCATCGTGGCGGCAGTCAAGAAAGCCATCCCGGGTGGCTCGGTGAAAGAGGGCGATGTGGTCCGCGCCGTAGTTATCCGCACTAAAAAACCGAAACGGCGCCCCGATGGTACTTACATCCGGTTCGATGACAACGCCGCTGTGATTCTGACAGAAAAAAACAACCCCAAGGGTACCCGCATCTTCGGACCGGTTGCCAGGGAACTGCGCGATAAGCTGTTCACCAAGATTCTTTCGCTGGCGCCGGAGGTGCTTTAAGGAAAACGTATGAAGATTCACAAAGAGGATATGGTCCTTGTCATCGCAGGTAAGGACAAAGGTAAAAAAGGAAAAATCCGCTTCGTGTACACAAAGGAAAACCGGGTGCTCATCGAAGGCGTGAATATGATAAAAACACACAGCAGAGCCAGAGCGCAGGTCAGGCAGGCAGGGCTCATCGAGCGTGAATCACCCATCGCCATCTCCAACGTCATGCTCGTTTGCACCCGCTGTAATAAACCCGCACGGGTCGGAGCTAAAACGCTGGAAGACGGCCGCAAGGTACGTATCTGCCGCAGTTGTAAAGAGGCGATAGATTAATATGGCTGGTTTGAAAGAAAGATACAAACAAGAGATTGTGCCCAGGCTGATGGAGATGAGGGGCTACAAGAACATTATGGAAGTACCCCGCGTGGAGAAGGTCATCGTCAGCATCGGTCTCGGGGAAGCGATTGCCAACGCCAAAGCGCTGGAAGGCGCCGAGAAGGACCTGCCCATTATCACCGGGCAAAAGCCCATCATTACCCGGAGCAAGCGGTCGATAGCCAACTTCAAGCTGAGGGAAGGCATGCCAATAGGTATGAAGGTAACGTTACGCCGCGGGCGTATGTACGATTTCATCGAGCGGTTGGTAAACGTGGTTTTACCGCGTATCCGCGAATTCCACGGTATTCCCCGCAATTCTTTTGATGGGCGCGGGAACTATTCTCTCGGTTTCAAAGAACAGACCATCTTTCCGGAAATCGAGTTCGATAAAATCGATAAGGTACGCGGGCTGGAAGTAACTATCGTCACCACTGCCCGCACGGATGAAGACGGCCGTCTCTTGCTGGAACTGATGGGCGTACCCTTCAGTAAGGATTGATTGGAGTCTAATGGCTAAAAAATCTGAGATAGCAAAATGGAAACGTCCGCCCAAGTTCAAGGTACAACAGCACAACCGCTGTCAGACCTGCGGTAGACCACGCGCTTATATGCGGCGGTTTGGCCTGTGCCGCATTTGTTTCCGGGAGCTTTCGCTCTCGGGTAAAATTCCCGGCGTGAGGAAATCAAGCTGGTAAGGACACTACGGTCAAAGGGGGCGCAAGGGTGACAATATCAGACCCAGTTGCAGATATGCTGACCCGAATACGGAACGCCGTGCTCGCACGGCACGATTCGGTACTCGTGCCTTCTTCTAAAATGAAGCTGGCAATCGCCAAAATTCTTAAGGAAGAAGGCTTTATCAAGGACTATGAGGTTGTCCGAGGCAAACCTCAAAAGGTGATTAAAATCCAACTCCGATACCAGGAACGGCACCAGTCGGTCCTGACCGGTCTGGAGCGTGTCAGCAAGCCGGGATTGAGGATTTTCGTCCAGAAAAAAGAAATTCCGCGTGTCTATAGCGGGCTCGGCGTCGCTATCCTCTCCACTCCCAAAGGGTTGATGACCGGGCAAAAAGCCTGGAAGCAGGGAATCGGCGGAGAGCTAATCTGTTACATCTGGTAAAAAAGCGAGGAAAGGGGTAAATTCTAATATCTAATGTCTAATATCTAAACAATATCAAAATCCGAAACCTGAGATACTATAAACGTTTTGAGTTTGTTCAGGATTTAGAGTTTAGAATTTAGGATTTTATTAAAGTTATGTCTCGAGTCGGGCGTTTGCCAATACCGGTACCTAAAGGGGTATCCGTCAAGGTTGAAGATAGCTCGGTGACCGTGAAAGGTCCCAGGGGCGAGCTGAGCCGGCGTTTTGTCGATGTTATCACGGTGAAACTGGAGGACGACCGCCTCGTCGTCACCCGTGCCAATGATACCGGTGAAGCACGCGCACTGCACGGTCTCAGTCGCGCCCTGCTGGCGAATATGGTGGAGGGTGTCAACAAGGGTTTCGAGAAGACGCTGGAGATTGTCGGCGTTGGTTACCGCGCCCAGAAGACCGGGGATAAAATTGTGCTGAACGTTGGCTACTCGCACCCGGTGGAACTGAAACCGGTGGCGGGCGTGACGTTCAACGTCGAAGGCGTCAACCGCCTCAAAATCGCTGGCATCGATAAGGAGCTGGTGGGCGAAGTGACCGCGAAGATTTTAGCTATTAAACCGCACGACCCGTACAAGGGCAAAGGGTTGCGCTTAGCCGGCGTGCCGGTGCGTCTCAAACCGGGTAAAGCTGGAAAGGCAATAGGGAGAAAATAGATGGCAGTGTTTAATCGCAAGCTCGCCCGCGCCAAGCGGCACGTTCGCATCCGGGCAAAACTGAGCGGCACCGCGGAGCGTCCCCGCCTCTGTGTGTTCCGGAGCTTGAACCATGTTTATGCCCAGGTCATCGATGATGTCAAAGGGAACACACTGGTAATGGCATCGTCCATTGATAAGGATATTAAAGAACAGGTAGATGGGAAAAAGAAGGGTGAAGTCTCCGAGCTGGTAGGTACCGCGGTTGCAAAGCGCGCACTGGAAAAAGGCGTAACCCAGGTAGCTTTTGACCGCGGCGGCTACCGTTATCACGGGCGCGTCAAAGCCCTCGGTGAAGCGGCGCGTAAAGCCGGGCTTAAATTTTAGAAATACGACGACAGGATAAAAGCTATGGCATTTGGCACAAGTAAAATCGACCCATCTGAATTGACCCTGACCGATAAACTGATATATATTAACCGCGTTGCCAAGGTAGTGAAGGGTGGCAAACGCCTCAGCTTCAGTGCCCTGGTGGTGACCGGGGATGGCAATGGGCATGTGGGTGTGGGCATGGGTAAAGCCAATGAGGTCCCGGTAGCAATCAACAAAGCAGGTGCTACAGCGCGTAAGAGCCTCATTACCGTGCCTCTCGCCGGTGGTACCATCCCCCACCAAATCGAGCTAAAGATGGGTGCGGCAAAGATACTACTCAAGCCCGCGGCGCCGGGCACCGGTATCATCGCCGGCGGCAGTGTGCGCGCCGTGCTGGAAGCAGCCGGGGTGAAAGATATCCTCACCAAATCGCTGGGCACCTCCAATAAGACAAACGTAGCCCGGGCGACGGTTGAGGCATTACGCAGGCTACGGTACCCCGCGGATGTGGTCCGCGAACGGAAACAAGCGGTCGCGGAGGCTGGAGAGGCGGCTAAAGGTGGCTAAATTAAAGGTTACCTGGGTTAAAAGCGGCATCGGTTACAGTAAAGACCAGAAGGCGACCCTCCAATCACTGGGGTTCCACCGTCTTAACCAGAGCGTTACCCGCGAGGACTCGCTCTCTCTCAGGGGTATGATTCAAAAAGTAAGACATCTCGTCAGGGTGGAGGAAGCAAATTGATAAGGCTGGATACGCTCTCTGCGGCGCCCGGCGCCCGTAAAGACCGCAAGCGGGTGGGGCGGGGCGATGGTAGCCATAAAGGCAGTTATTCCGGACGCGGTTGTAAGGGCCAGAAATCACGCAGTGGGTACAGGATGAAGCCCGGCTTCGAAGGCGGGCAACTGCCCATCGTGAAACGCCTCCCCAGCAAGCGCGGTTTCACCAATATATTCAAGACAGAATATTCCGTGGTTAACCTGACCGACCTGGCTGGCTTTGAAGCAGGTTCCGTAATCACCAGCGAAGAGCTGGTCAAGGCTGGAATTATAAAAACCACGCAAAAGCCTGTGAAGGTTCTCGGTACCGGAGAGGTATCCAGGGCGCTTACCGTGAAAGCCAGTAAATTCTCCGCCAGCGCTAAAAGCAAAATCGAAGCGGCGGGCGGTAAAGCGGAGGAGGTCAGCTAATGCGCCAGCGGACCACGATGCCCAGACTTATCCAGGCGATGCTCGATGCCTTCCGTCTGCCCGACCTGCGGCTGAGGATTCTTATTACTCTGGGTATCCTGGTTGCCTTCCGGTTCATTGCGCACGTTCCTCTTCCGGGTGTGGACGCGGCGAAACTGCGTGACCTCTTTTCCGAGAACGCTTTACTCGGCATGCTGGACCTGTTCAGCGGTGGTGCAATGAGGAACTTCAGCGTAGCAGCAATGGGCGTCTACCCTTATATTACCTCTACCATCATCCTGCAGTTGATGACGCCGGTAATCCCTCGCCTCCAGCAGTTATCACAGGAAGGTGAAGCCGGCCGGAACACCATGAACCGCATCAGCCACTGGCTTACCGTCCCCCTGGCGGCTGTCTCCGGCTACGGGCAACTGATAATACTCCAGCGTGCCGGTGTCGTCGCCACACCCGACCCGCTATCCCTGGTTTCAATGATTTCCGCCATGGTAGCAGGCACGATGTTCCTGGTATGGATGGGCGAATTGATTACGGAGTACGGCATCGGCAATGGCGTCTCCATTATCATTTTTGCCGGCATTGTCACCGGGTACCCGACCATGATCGGGCAGGGCGTGCTCGTGGCGGGACAGCAGTTCATCGGGCTTTTTGTGTTTGCTTTGATTATGCTGGCAACGATTGTCATGATTATCGTTTTCACGGAAGCGCACCGCCGCATTCCCGTGCAGTACGCGCGCACTCAATTCCGGGGTGGTCGTATGTACCGCTCAGGCGGTGGCACGCACATACCTTTGCGGGTGAACTCCGCCGGTATGATTCCGCTTATCTTCGCCATGTCCCTGGTCCTGTTCCCGGGCATGATTGCCAGCTATTTTGCCAATCCGCAGGGCGCCGAGCCGAACCTGGCTAACCAGATTGTTAACATTTTCAGCCCGGATACGTCTTTACCGCTCGGGCTGGTATACTGGGCGGCATATTTCCTGCTCACGCTGTTCTTTACCTTCTTTTACACTATGGTTATCTTTCAACAGCAGGACCTGCCCGGCATGCTCCAGCGACAGGGTGGTTTCGTCCCGGGCATCAGGCCGGGTAAGAATACAGAATCGTTCCTTAACAATATCATCACCAAGATAACCCTGACAGGGGCACTCTTCCTGGCGCTCATTGCGGTCATCCCCTTCCTGGCGAGCAGTATCACCAACGTCCAGGTAATCCAGCTCTCCAGCATAGGTCTTCTCATCATGGTAGGCGTGATACTGGATACCATGAAACAACTGGAAGCGCAGTTGACCATGCGCCGCTATGAAGGGTTTATTAAGTAAAATACTTTTACTGACTCCAAATCATATAACGGGGAGTCAAGTTCGAAATCCGAAGTAATGAAAAAATTAGGTAAATCTAAAGGCTTGAAACATTTGTTAATTGGATTTTGGAATTTACGTAGAAAATGGATTCTATCTTGTCATTCTGGAGGAGTCCCGACCCTCCTGTACTTTATCGGGACGACGAAGAATCTGGTGGCGGGGGAAAATAGCCCTTCCCTGAGATTCTTCGCTTCGCTCCAGAATGACACCTCCATTTTCATTGTTCGTGGGCGGCGCCACGGCGCCGTGACAAATTTTTTCGAAATTCGACATTCGTGCTTCGGATTTATCGAGGTTATGACTTAGGGAAAATATGTATATAATTTTATTAGGTGCTCCGGGCGCGGGCAAAGGCACACAGGCAGTGGAAGTCGCCCGGGAACTCAAGCTGGCGCATATTGCCACGGGCGATATGTTCCGTGAGGCGCAGAAACAGGGCACGGCGCTGGGTTTGAAAGCCAGGGAGTATATGGAAAAAGGTAAGCTCGTGCCGGATGAGATTACGGTAGCGATGCTGTTGGAAAGAATCAGCAAACCCGATTGCCGGCAGGGGGTCATCTTCGATGGCTTCCCGCGGACACTCGCCCAGGCAGAGGCGTTAGATAAGGCGCTGGAAAAACAGGGTAAAGCGATTGATGAAGTCGTCTACATAAAGGTGGCTGATGAAGAGCTGATGAAACGGCTGAGCGGACGCTGGATTTGCCGGCAGTGCCAGTCGCCTTACCACAAAATTACATCGCCGCCCAAAGTCGAGGGCAAATGCGACCGGTGCGGCGGGGAGCTTTACCAGCGGGATGATGATAAACCAGCCACCATCAGCGAGCGGTTGAAGGTGTTCTTCGCGCAGACAGCGCCACTTATCGATTATTACACCAGGACCGGAAAGCTCGTTGAGGTGAATGGCGTAGGCTCGGTGGATAATGTACGGAAAGGGACTCTAACTGCCCTGAGAAGAGAGGCCGCAGGGCGCAAATAGCATGGGCATCATCATCAAGTCCGATGAAGAAATTGCCTTAATGCGGGAGGCGTGCCGGATAACAGCCAGGGTATTGAATGTATTAACCGCCGCGGTAAAACCGGGGATGACAACAGCCGAGCTGGATGAAATCGCGGAAAGAGAAGCAAAGCTATACGGGGCAAAGCCTTCGTTCAAAGGGTACAGGGGGTACCCGGCAAACCTGTGCGTTTCCGTGAACGATGAGATTGTGCATGGAATTCCGGGTAAAAGGATAATAAAAGAGGGGGATATTGTCTCCATAGATTTTGGAGTGGTATACAAGGGTTTTCAGGGTGATTCGGCACGGACGGTGCCCGCTGGAGTCGTTAGCGAGAAAGCGAAATGTTTGCTGGAGACAACAGCGGGGGCGTTACAGGCGGGTATCAAAGCGGCGCGTCCTGGAGCCAGGCTCGGGGATGTTACCGCCGCTATCGAGGAATACGCCGAGTCCCGCGGGTGTGCGGTGGTCAGGGAATATACGGGTCACGGAATCGGGCGGCAGATGCACGAAGACCCGCAGGTGCCCAACAGCACCAGGTCGGTGCTGGGTTTGAGCCGGGGCGTCGGTCCGGTGCTGAAAAAAGGGATGACCCTGGCGCTGGAACCGATGTTGAATATCGGTAGCTGGGAGACAAAACTGGATGATAACATGTGGACGGTACGCACTCGTGATGGGAGCCTGTCCGCCCATTTTGAAGATACCATAGCGATTACCGAGGGTGAAGCTGAAGTGCTTACCAGCATTTAGGCAAGGAAGGTATGGCGAAAAAGGAGACAATCGAGGTCGAAGGGGTTGTGGTTGAATCACTGCCCAACGCCATGTTCCGCGTGGAGCTTCCGACCGGGCACAAAGTGCTGGCGCATATTTCGGGGAAAATGAGGGTTAATTACATCAGGATTTTGCCGGGAGACAGGGTACTTATCGAGCTGTCCCCGTATGATTTAGGTCGGGGCAGAGTCACCTACCGGTTCAAGTAAAGAGGGAACCAATGAGAGTCAGGGCTTCGGTTAAACCAAGATGCGAAAACTGTAAGGTTATCCGGCGGCACGGGGTCGTCAGGATAATCTGCACGCGGCCCAAGCACAAGCAGAGACAGGGCTAGTCTCGGGCGAGGAGGGAAATATGCCACGTATTGCCGGTGTAGACATACCGAGAGAAAAACAGGTCTGGGTATCGTTGCAATATATATACGGGATTGGACCAGCCACGAGCGAGAAGATATTAGACCGGGCTGGTATCAGCCCGGAAACAAAAGCCGATAGCCTCACTGAGGGTGAGCTTACAAAAATCCGCGACCTTATCGATAAGGAATATACGGTTGAGGGCGAGCTTCGTAAAGAGGTTACCCTTAACATCAAGCGTCTTATTGAAATCGGTTCATATAAAGGAATGCGTCACCGCCGCAATCTACCGGTCAGGGGTCAGCGGACGCGCACTAACGCACGCACACGGCGTGGCACCCGCAAGACCGTTGCCGGCAGAGGTAAGAAGCGCGGCACCTCAAAGAAGTAATACCGGTAACTCCAGGAGGTAAAATGGCAGGACCAAAAAAGAGCAGAGCCAAAAGAAAAGAACGCCGGATAATCCCGGTGGGGAAGGCTTATGTACAATCGTCTTTTAACAATACCATCGTCACCATTACCGACCCACAGGGCAATGTCCTGAGCTGGGGAAGCAGTGGGACGGTGGGATTTAAGGGGTCACGTAAAGGGACGCCATATGCCGCCCAGCTTGCCGCGCAGGATGCCGTTAAAAAATCGCAAGCCTATGGATTGCGGTCCGTAGAAGTATTTGTGAAGGGACCGGGCAGTGGACGGGAAGCGGCAATCCGCGCGCTTCAGGCATCGGGGCTGGCAGTGACCAGTATCAAGGACGTCACGCCCATCCCGCATAACGGTTGCCGTCCACCCAAACGGAGAAGGGTGTAAGGAAGGTTTTATGGCAAGATATATCGGTTCCGTCTGTCACCTCTGTCGCCGCGTTGGCGATAAGCTTATGCTCAAGGGAGGCCGGTGCCAGACGCCCAAATGTACAATGGAGCATAAGCGGCGCGTAAAAATCGGCAGGGGGCGGCGGCGGAGAGTTTCCGACCGCGGCTTACAGCTGGTGGAAAAACAGAAAGCCCGCTTCTCTTATGGGATGATGGAGCGGCAGTTCCGGCGCTTTTTTGCAGAAGCGGAACGTCAGCCTGGCGTCACCGGCGATAACCTGAAAGTTATGCTGGAAAAGAGGTTGGACAATGTGGTTTACCGTCTGGGATTCGGGGACTCCCGTGCCCAGGCACGTCAGCTTGTCCTCCACAGGCACATTACTCTTAACGGGCGCCGGGCAAGTGTCCCATCACGACTCGTTAAGGAGGGTGACATTGTTGCTGTCAAAGAAACCAGCATGCGCACCGAGTATTTTAAGCGTGTTCTCGAAGAAATTAAAGCGAAGACCGTACCCGCCTGGTTAAGCCTGGACAGGGTGAAGCTGGTGGCGCAGGTGGTGTCACAACCCATCCTTGATGAAGCCAGCTTCAAGTTCGATGGTAAAACCATCGTAGAATACTACTCGCGGTAAGGAGGCAGGGATTGTCGGCAATACCTAAAATTCAGTTAGTTGAAAGCCGGGAAAACTTCGGGCGTTTCATGGCTGAACCGCTCGAGAAGGGGTTCGGGGTTACGCTCGGAAACTCATTACGGCGCGTTATGCTGGGCTATCTGCCTGGAGCGGCGGTTGCCCGCGTGAAAATCGATGGCGTTCATCACGAGTTCTCCTCTATCCCCCACGCGAAAGAAGACGTCATCGAGTTCCTGCTCAACGTAAAAGCTATCCGTATCAAGACGCTCACCGACCGTCCTGGAAAACTCATCCTGGATATCGCCGGTGAGGGAATAGTAACTGCGGCAGATATAAAACCGTCCGCTGACTTTGAAATCGTTAATCCTGAACTTTACCTGGCGACGATGGATTCCGCGGACGCGCGACTTTACGCTGAGTTAGATGTCGAGCTCGGTATCGGATTTAAGCAGGCAGAGTCAACAGACAACTTACCGGTCGGAGTGATTCCCATCGATGCTATTTTCACGCCGACCCGCAAGGTAAACTTCATTATCGAGCCGGTGCATGTCGGCCGGGAGACGAGCCTGGAAAGGCTCTACCTGGAAATCTGGACGGATGGCACCTTGGAACCATCGGACGCACTCAGTAAGAGCGCCACGATACTCATGGACCTTTTAACTCCCTTCGCTAGCTACGGCAAGATGACAGAAATCAGGGCCGAAAAAGAAGCGGTTGGACTGGCTATTCCGCAGGAGCTGTTCAACATGCCTGTTGAACAGCTTAATCTCTCCGTCCGCACCATGAACTGCCTGCGCCGGGGGAACATCGCCACCGTTGGCGAGGTCATCAGCAAGGGAGAAAAAGGGTTGATGACACTGCGGAACTTTGGTATCAAATCACTTCAGGAGCTCGAAGAACGGCTGAGTGAGCTCGGCTTTACACTGAGGTCTCCAGACAGGCAGGGTGAAGACCTTGAAGCTACGCCGGTCGCCGGTGAGAGTGAAACACCCGGTCCCGGGTCAGAAGTAGTATAAAAAGTTATCGTCTGCTAGCCGTCAGCTATCGGTAATCAAATAATCTCTGACTGCTGAAAGCTGAAGGCTAACTGCCAATTACTTAAGGTGGAATATGGGAAAGAAACTACTACACGGTAGAAGATTATCGAGGTCGTCAGGGTACCGCAAGGCGCTCGACCGTAACCTGGTCACCGACCTCCTGAATCACGAACACATTAAAACAACGGAAGCCAAAGCCAAAGGGGTGCGCGGTCTGGCGGAAAAAATGATTACCCTGGGTAAGAAGGGTGGCGTCCCCGCCCGCCGTCGGGCACTCTCCGTTATCTTCGATGAGAAGGTGGCGGCTAAGGTATTCGACGAGCTGGCGACCCGCTATGCAGAGCGCAAGGGCGGGTATACCCGGCTGGTTAAACTCGGACAGCGGCAGGGCGATGGCGCCCCAATGGTACAACTGGAGCTGGTGAAATAATGCTCGGCGCTATGGTACAACCCGGAATAGGCAAAGAAGCGGATGTGGCTTTAACCACGCGTATCGCGCTCGTGGTCGAGTATGATGGCACCGCCTATTACGGCAGTCAGCTTCAGGCAGACTTGCCTACCATCCAATCGGAACTGGAAAAGGCGTTGGAAAACCTGACGGGTGAGCAGGTCCGGGTGGCATTAGCCAGCCGCACCGATGCCGGCGTTCATGCCCGCGGTCAGGTGGTAAGCTTTAAAACCACTTCGGCGCTAACTCTGGAGGCTTATGTCCACGGATTAAACCACCACCTCCCGGATGACATCGCCGTGCTCTCCGCACACCGGGCGGCGCTTTCCTTCGACCCCCGGCGGATGGCAGTCAGCCGCGAGTATACCTACACGGTTCTTAACCGTGCCACACGCTCACCTTTGACAGCGCGGTTTGCCCACCGTGTACCGGCTGTTCTCGATATCGGGGTGATGGACCGTGCCAGCAAGATACTGGTAGGTCTGCACGATTTCGCATCCTTCGCCAGCGAGCTTAGTGGTGAACCGGAGAAGAGTACCACCCGTCATTTGCATGAGGCAGGTGTTGTGAAGAATTACGATTCAGTTGTTTTAAGTTTCACGGCAAATGCCTTCCTGCGTCATCAGGTACGCAGTATGGCGGGAGCGCTGGTGCAGGTGGGGCTGAGTAAAATGAGCCTGGAAGAGTTCTCCCAACTGCTGGATGCAAAACAACCCGGTCTGGCGGGACCGCTCCTGCCTGCCTGTGGACTCTGCCTGGTGCGGGTAAACTACCCCTGTGCAATTGAGGAAATGAGATAATGAAAACCTATAGTGTCAAAGCAAGCGATATCAAACGTGAATGGCATGTAATCGATGCCGGAGATGAAATCCTGGGTAAAGTGGCGACCCGTGCCGCCACACTGCTTTCCGGCAAACACAAGCCGATGTTCGTCCGCAATATGGATGTCGGTGATTTTGTAGTGATTATCAACGCGGGCAAGGTACGCTTCACCGGCAAAAAAGCGGTGCAGAAGATGTACTACCGGCATTCGCAGTACCCGGGCGGCCTCAAGCAGGTGAGCCTGGAAAAGCAAATGGAACAGACTCCGGAGCGTGTTATCGAGCATGCGGTCAAGGGCATGTTGCCACGGAACCGGTTGAATGCCAGCATGATGAAAAGGCTCCGGATTTTTGCCGGCGCGGACCATCCCTATCCGAAGAAAATATCTAATGTCTAATATCGAATACCTAATATCGAATAACCAAAAACTGTTAACTGTTAACTCATTACCGGCAGTTTGCTAAAAAGGGAGGATTCCTTGGAGGAACATTATTTTTACGGGACTGGCAGGCGCAAGACAGCGGTTGCACGCGTAAGGCTTCTGGCAGGCAAGGGAGTGATTGTTATCAACGGCACACCTTATGAAGAGCTTTTCACGCGTATCGAGTACCGCAAAACAATCACCAAGCCCCTTATCGTGACAGATAGCTTGAACAAGTATAACGTTGTGGCGAATGTGACGGGGGGTGGCAGTACCGGCTGGGCGGCGGCTATTTCTCATGGCATCGCGCGTGCCCTCCTGCAGGCAAACGAGGAGAACAAACTGAAACTGCGCCAGAGCGGACTATTGACCCGTGATTCGCGCGCCAAGGAGCGCAAGAAGGCTGGATTGAGAAAAGCCCGCAAGGCACCGCAATATACGAAGCGTTAGGCAAGGCTGGGTTTTTATCTCTTTCGGGTCATAACGCCAGCGCGTTCCGTGTGTGGCACGAAATCCGAATCACCAATATCGAAATCCGAAACAATAACTAAACATAAAATAGAACAAACGAAAGACGGGGGAGCGGAAAACGCTCCCCTTTTCTTTTGATGGGGGTCATACAATTGCTATTATCATGGAAAGCTCGCTCCATCCACAGTTTGTCATTACTATGAAAATACCGTTCATTGTCATTCTGGAGAAGTCCCGATAATTCCTTTATTCCTTATCGGGACGACGAAGAATCTGGAGGAGGGGAGTTGAATCATGGGGTCGCCTACCCCTCTCTGAGATTCTTCGCGGAGTTTACCCTGAGCGATTATGAAGGGCTCCAGAATGACAACCCCGATTTTTATATTTCGTGGTGCCGATGTAATCGGCATGACCGATTCCAGCCCCGTATCAGAGTACGGGGTAAACTCCGGCTGGAATCCAGAAGTAGAAGGATGTATGTAGATTCCCGTTCAAAGCCTGCCCCGCACTAGTTGCGGGGCCGGGAATGACATCTCTTCCTACTGTCATCACGAGCGAAGCGCGACGAATCTCTATTGGGCAATTGTGTTCCTGGGGGTCTTTATAGTAGAACACCGTAATTTTTTAATTGACGCTTGTTACTTGATACTTGTCGTTTTGTCCTCTATTATGAAACTACCATGCCCGAAGATAAGTACGCCAGCAAACGCTTCGATATCCAGGGTGAGGATGCCATCGATGTCGCTATCCTGGAGGTAATACCGTTCGATTACGCAGGTACCGATACCGAAGTGCTTTATGAGACAGACGAGTTCACCTGCGTCTGTCCGTGGAGCGGCTTGCCGGACTTCGGCACGCTGACCATCAGCTACGTCCCCGGCAAAAAGCTCGTCGAGCTGAAATCGCTGAAATACTACCTGCTCTCTTTCCGCAATGTGGGCATCATCCAGGAGCACGCCGTTAACCGTATCCTCAAAGACCTCGTCAAGCTCATCAAGCCTGTGTCTATGGCCGTAACCGCCGACTACAAGGAGAGGGGTGGGATATGGACCAGGGCAACCGCGAGGCACCCGGCAAAATAACCCGCCGGCTAGCGTGTTTTACTGTGGCGCTGGCTGGTCTTTTCCTCACGCTCACTTCCTGTTTGCAGACCGTCCCTGGCGACCTGACCGATAACGAAAGGTTGTGGCAATCGCAGAATATCTCCAACTATGATTTCGTGCTGGAGCGGCAGTGAGATTCCTTCACCAGTTACGTGCGTAGGGTAGTTTATTTCTTCAACCCCTGCTCCACCGCCCCCCGCACACTGCTCACCGCGTTGACTTCAATGCCCTTCGGGGCTGTGACTTTTTCTCCCGCCGAAGGCACCAGGCATCGTGTGAAGCCCATCCGCGCCGCTTCCGTCACCCGCCTGTCTATCTGTGCCACCGACCGCAGTTCGCCGCTCAAACCAATCTCACCTACCGCCACCAGCCCCACATCCACAGGCGCATCCTGACAGCTCGAGGCAATTGCCAGGGCAATGCCCAGGTCTGCCGCCGGCTCGTCAATCTTCAGCCCGCCGGTGACGTTCACCATCACGTCCTGGTTGCCCAGCTTTAAGCCTAACCGTCTCTGCAACACGGCAATAATCATCAGCAGACGGTTGAAATCAACGCCGTTGGCAGTGCGGCGCGGCATCCCGAAGCTCGTCGGGTTGGTAAGCGCCTGGATTTCCACGAGAAGAGGGCGGCTCCCTTCAATCACCGGTACCACCACCGAACCAACCAGCCCCCCTTCCCTTTGCGAAATAAATGCCTTCGAGGGGTTCTCCACCTCGATTAGCCCCTTCTCTTTCATTTCGAATATGCCAACCTCGTTGGTGGAGCCGAAGCGGTTCTTGACACAGCGAAGCAAGCGATAGGCACTGAACTGTTCGCCCTCCAGGTAGAGAACGACATCGACGATATGCTCGAGCATACGGGGACCGGCGATATTACCCTCTTTGGTAACATGTCCCGTGATGAATACCGGCACGCCTGTCGACTTTGCCCAGCGCATTAGTCTCTGCGCCGATTCACGCACCTGGGTAATAGAACCTGGCGCGCCGTCATCTTCCGGGGTATGGGTGGTCTGGATAGAATCGATAATGAGCAAGCCCGGCTCCATGCTTTCCATGTGTTCCAGCATCGCGGCGATATCGGTCTCGGAGAGCAGGTAAAGACTTTCACCGCGGACGCCGAGCCGGTTGGCGCGCAGTTTAATCTGGGCGGCGGTCTCTTCCCCGGAAACGTAAACGACATTACCCCGCGCCTGCGCCACAAGCGCCGCGACCTGTAAAAGCAGAGTCGATTTGCCAATCCCCGGCTCCCCACCGATAAGCACCAGTGAACCGGGTACAATCCCGCCGCCGAGCACGCGGTTGAACTCGGACATCGCTACGGGAAAGCGTTCGGCGGCCTGGAGACTGACCTGTGAAAGCTCTTCAGGACCACTTGTAGAGGTGCGCGGTCGTGCCGGCGATGTGGGTTCTATTTCTACCTGCCGGGTAAATTTATGCCATTGGTGGCACTGGGGACAGCGCCCCAGCTCGAAGACACTGCGGTAGCCGCACTCACAAACAAAAACGGTACGCGATTTTTCCATACCAGTGACTTTACTTGATTCGGGGTGTTTGTGCAAGGGGGGAGGGCAGTAGATAGTAGACAGTCATCAGTAAATAGTAAACAGTAATAAGTTATCAGTAGAAAACAACCAGAGAGCTTCTGGAAACTGTGAGCTGTTGACTGTAAACTGAAAACTATTCCAGCGGAATCAGTCTGGCGTCTACTTTGCCGTCTTTCAGGGTGAGCAAACCAACCGTTCCCAGCCTGGGGAGATATTGAGGCAGGGTGGGACTGCCCGGATTGATGAGGGTGATGCCTTTGAAGTCTTCGATTTCCGCGAAATGGCTGTGCCCGAACACAACCACATCCGGCACCTCCGCTGGTTCGGTGGGTGCTTGCCGGTTCTGGGTTGTGTAATAGTTCACCTGATATGCCGGGTTAATTTGTCCGTAGCGCGGCTTGATATGCTGGACCCACAGGTTGACGCCCTCGTAGGAGAGGACTTGCCGCTTGACAATACGCGGGTCGTTGCCGATGTCCGCTTCCATGTCATCATCGCCTTGGGCGGCAAGCACCGGCGCGATGGTGGATAGCTCATCGAGAACCCAGGAAATCCAGATATCACCCGCGTGGAGAATCAGGTCGACTCCGCGGAGTTTTTCTTTGATTTGAGGGGGCCAGGACTGCTCAGGCCAGGCGATGTGTGTATCCGAGACGAGACCGATAAACATTATTATCCTATCTTGCCTCATTGGATGGGCAGATGTCAAACAAAGGGCACTCCCGGCACAGGGGTTGCTTGCGGCAGACCGTCTTCCCCAGCCGGACGAGCAGGGCATGGTATTCGTTGAACGACTGTACGTCCGGTTGAAGATTGTCCATGAACAATTTCTGTAGCTTTTCGTAGCTGGTTTTTTCTCCCACCAGCCCGAGCCGGAACATGATGCGCCGGGTGTAGGCATCGATTACAAATACGGGCTTACCGAGAGCGTAAAGCAGGATGGAATCGGCGGTTTCCGGTCCCACCCCGTGGACGGCAAGCAGTTGCCTCCGCAGTTCATCAGTTTCTATCCCCGAGAGTTTACCAATGTCATCACCGCACGCCTCTCCCAGCCACTCTACCAGCGCCTTGAGCTTGCGCGCCTTGGCATTGTAGTAGCCGCTCGGATAGATGAGCCGGGCGATTTCTTCAACAGGTAACTGACTCAGGGCTTGTGGGGAAAGTGTGCCGGCTGTTTTCAGGTTGCGGATGGCTTTTTCCACGTTCTGCCACGCGGCTGATTGCGTCAGTATTGCGCCGACCATTACCTCGAAGGGAGAATCACCGGGCCACCAGTGCTGGGGACCGTAGAGGGCAAAAAGGCGTTCGTAGATGTTGAGTAACACGTCAAAAACCCCCTCTTGTCCCCCATTTGGGCTTTGCACTAAAACTCCAATGTATCCTTGTCAACCTGAGCCCCGACCTGTCGGGGGAGGGTCTCCGTGCCTACTGAGTAGGTGCTGGAGATTCTTCGTTCTCCCGATGCTTCGTACCGAAGCATCGGGACTCAGAATGACATTTGAGGCAACGCCGGTTTACCCTGAACGGGGGCTGGAGGGACTTTTCCCTGCGTTTATTTTAGTTTCGCGGATGCCCCGATAAGAATGCCATTGACAGAATTTGCAGAATATTTTATTCTCAACTATCAACATCGTTTTCCCGGATATACTGTATGAACGAGCTCAACATCGCCATTGCGTTAGCCAGTGCCTACCTTCTGGGTAGTATTCCCACTGCGTATATCGTCGGCCGGATTAAAAAGAAGACGGATATCCGTAAAATCGGCACGCGCAACATGGGCGCCATGAACATTTTTTACGAAGTAGGGTTCTGGTGGGGAGTTATCGTGCTGTTGGTGGATATCGGCAAGGGAGCGGCGGCAATGGCGCTCTCGGAGACCCTGGGCGTTAATGAAATTATTTACTTACTTTCCGGTATGGTGGCGGTGCTGGGACATAGCTTCCCGGTATTTCTCGGTTTCAAGGGAGGAAAGGGTGGCGCCACTGCCATCGGCGTGCTTGCCTACCTGATGAAGCCGTGGGCGATTTTTATCGACGCCGGGCTTTTTGCCATCTTCTTCGCTATCACACGCGCGGCGACCATCAGCTATAGTCTCGCCTTTATCTGTTACCCGTTTATCGCGGTGCTGATGTTCGACCGTTGGGATTGGGCGGTTTATTCCGCGGTCATGGTCGTCATACCTCTGCTCCGCTACATCCCGCGCATCAAAGAGATGAAGGATAAGGCGGGTAACTGGCGTCGCGTCTTTCAGCGCAAGAACGTCAGTGAGCGGTTCTGATTGACTTTAACACCCTCACCCCCCTGCCTCTCTCATCAAGGGGTGTTGCCCCAGGTGTCATTACCCCGAAAATACGCTAATTTCATCCTTCGTGGTGCCCTTTGTAAAACAGGCATGGAGGATTACTATGAAAAAAAGGGAGCTCCCCCAAATGTCATACCAGCGAAGGCTGGTATCCAGAGGGTGGGGAATGCGCCTGGATTCCCGCTCGGAGCTTGCCCCGTACTGGATACGGGGGCGGGAATGACAAAGAAAGGCAGGGTTTTTCATACTTCGTGGTGTTCTTTGGCACGAGACATACGAGATTCTGAGGAGTCCGACGGAGTCGGGCGAACGAAGAATCTCCGACGCTACTCAGCAGGCAGGGAGACCCTTCCCCCGATTTTCATCGGGGTCAGGGTGACAGGGTCACTCGACTTTTGAGGCAAGACCCCTCAAGGGAGAGAGGAAACTCTATTTTTTCGATGGGAAAACTACCACTGCCGTGCCCGGGGTGGTCTTCTCCCCCTTACCGTTCTCCAGCCAGATTTCCGCCTCGACGACATGGTCTGCGCCATCGGTATATTTCTTGGTGACGGTGCCTTTACAGGTCAGAGTATCGCCGGGGATGTCCATGCCGCGGTAAGAACAACCGTATTTCTTAATCTTGCCCTTATCACCTACCCAGTTCGAGAGCAATTCTCCCAGCCAGGAGCCTTTGAGCGCGCCGTGAACGATGATACCCGGCAGGCGGTTGCTCAGGGCATAATCTTTATCGTAATGAATCTCGTAATAATCACCGGAGGCAGCCGCCCACTGTACAAGTTGTCGTGGCGTCGGTTTCTTCACCAGTGGTGGAACGCTCGCGCCTGCTTCAATATCTTCCCAGAAAAGCTGATTAGCCATTCTATTCTCCTTATATCCTCTTTTAATAGCTGATACCCGTGTGCCGCATGATGAGCACGGTTTCACCCTTCTGGTTGCGGAAAATTTCCTCGCTGATAGTGAACAGCATCGGCCCCATTCTGCCCGGTCTCTCATAGATATCCGCGAGCCGGCTGGTCATGCTGAGAATATCACCCGCCTGGATAGGCTGTGAAAATTCATATTCGTTACCGCCGTTAAGCATTCTCGTGAATGGTGAGCGGAAACGCGGGCCCGCTGGTCTGGAGGGTTTTTTCAGCGGAAAAGAGTACTGGGGATGGAAGCCGGGCGGGGCGATAACGCTCCGGTAACCGAGTTTTTTAGCATACTCCTCGTCGTGATAAACCGGGTTGGGGTCGCCGATGGCTTCCGCGAACCGACGGATAGGTTCCTTTTCAATCTGTAAGATAGTCGGTTCGGATTCGACTCCGATGGCTTTTCGCATCTCGTCGGTAATGACTGAACCCTGCGTCATAATCTCCTCCTTTTTGGATTAGCGTAAATTTCGTTGACATTATAGCACAAAACGGAAAAAACAAATAAACTTGACAAAGTTTCTGCTGGTAAAGCACAGTAAAATGAGTATTTTCTGTCCAGGAGGACTGGTGGCAGAGAAAAAAGGCATCCCTTATAAATGGCTGGCTCTCATCACCGTTTCCATCGGCACCTATATGGGCACGCTGGATGCGAGTATCGTTAACATATCATTACCGAGGCTGGCGAAGGTTTTTCAGACGGATGCTTCAACGGTACTATGGGTTTCGGTTATTTATTTACTCATCAGTGTGAGCCTGATGTTCAGTTTCGGTAAACTCGGCGATATGCTGGGCAGGAAGCGTAACTACGTCATCGGGTTTGCGGTATTTACAGTTGGGTTGACCCTTTGCTCCCTTTCCCAGAGCATCGTCCAGCTTATCCTGGCGCGTGTCGTCCAGGCGGTAGGCTCGGCGATGGTGGTCTCTTTGAGCACGGCGATTGTGACCGGCGCATTTCCGAGCCATGAACGGGGCAAAGCGCTTGGTATCCTTGGAGCCGTGGTGTCCGCAGGACTTCTATCCGGTCCTGTGCTCGGCGGACTGCTGGTGGATTTGCTGGACTGGCAATCCATTTTCTATGTCCGTATTCCGGTGAGCATAGCAGGGCTGGTGATGGCGGCAATACTTCTCAGGGAGCAAAAAGCCACGTTAGCCGGCTTCCGGTTCGATTGGGCAGGGGCACTTACGCTCTCCGGCGCGCTCGCTTGTTTCTTGCTCTTCTTCAACATCGGTGGGAAGAACGGTTTTGGTACCGCTCCGGTACTATCCCTTGCGGCCGGAGCAGTGATATTGATTGGTTCGTTTATTATCCTGGAAAAGCGGGTAAAGTTTCCTATCCTGGACCTTAACCTGTTCCGTAACCGGCTATTTGCCGCTGGAAACGTGTCGCTTGTCATAATGTTTATCGGCCTTACCGCCAACACTTTTCTTATGCCGTTTTATCTCATCGAAGGACTGGCGCTGCCGGCTTCACAGGCAGGGATGCTTTTCGCTGTGGTTTCGATGTCCGCGCTGATTATTGGACCGGTCAGCGGCTGGCTTTCAGACAAAATTGGCTACCGTCTCTTATGTACGTCCGGTATCGCGTTGATAGCCGGTGGATTATTCTGGTTAAGCCGGCTGGGAGCAGGTGCGAGCATCACCGGTATCATCCCGCGGCTCATGATGGTGGGTATCGGCACCGGTCTCTTTTCCTCCCCTAACAATAGTTCGATTATGGGAGTTATACCTGTAGACAGACTGAGCACCGGTTCGGCGATGATTGCCACGATGAGGCAAATCGGTATTTCCAGCGGGACAGCGATTGCCGGCGCAATTTTCACCAGCCGCCAGGTTGTCTATCTTGCGTCACTTCCTCAAACGAGTCAGGCATCCATTCCGACCAATCGTCTGGCGCTCATAGCCAGCTACCAGGACACTCTGGTAATCGCCGCAATCGTCTGTGTGGCCGCTATTTTTACGTCGATGTTACGCGGTAAGGCATTACCGCAATCGATTAATCAACCCGTAACGAGCACCGAAAAATGAAACAGGCAACTGTCCATATCGAAAAACTTGAGGGTAGCCGGGAAAAGGTGATAATCTCACTGCCTGACGGTGATATCGAATGTATTTTCCACAGCGCCGGGAGAGATAAGGGCATCATCTGGTTATGCGGCGCGCTGGGTGGATTGGACGGGCCTTCTTTCGGCATTTTCCGGATTTTGAGCCAACAGATGGTTGCGGACGGGTTCAGCTCCCTTCGCTTGCACTACCGTCATCCGGGAAACTTCGAGGACTGTGTTCAAGATGTGCTTGCGGGTATAGATTTTCTCCGGGAGAGGGGAGTCAACAACGTGGCGCTGGTGGGACACTCTTTTGGTGGGGCGGTGGCGATACAGGCAGGAACAATGAGTCAAAACGTCAAAGCGGTAGTTGGACTCTCCAGCCAGACTTATGGCGCTCAGAACGTCGCCATATTATCACCGCGACCGCTCTTGCTTATCCATGGGGAGCGTGACCGCAATCTGTCGGCCGAGTGTTCCAGTCTCATCTATAAATGGGCTAATGAGCCGAAGGAGCTATACATTCTTAAAGACAACGGACACTTCCTGCGGGAAGCACACGGTGAGTTACTCATACAGTTAAGAGACTGGTTGCTGGATAAAATAGCAAAATACGAAATATCTTTACATAAAGACACCGATACGCCAGTTAGCGGATAAAACCGTGTTCCTCATATTGGTCTGGTTACCGTGAATAACTTTAACCTGTCATACCGCCGGGTGCCAGGGTAAGCCCGCCGTCAACCACGACCGTCTGCCCGGTAATATACTTAGCAAGGTCAGAGACCAGGAACAGAATCAGGTGAGCGCAGTCGAGGGGCTTGAGCAGTTTACCCCCGAGAAGAACCCTGGATTCCAGCATTTTTAGCCGTTCAGGGTAGTGCCATACATAACGCATCATTTCTGTCTCGATTGCCCCAGGCGCGATGGCGTTGACCCGGATATTATACCTGGCAAGGTCGACCGCCAGCCCTTCCGTAACCATGACAATACCCCGCTTGGAAATGCTATACGGGGAGAAAGCACTGCCGCCGCGTGAATACGCCATCACGGAAGCGACATTCACAATCGCCCCGCGCCCGTTCTTTATCATCGTGTCGCAGACCGCCTGTGAACAGAGGATAACGCTCCTGAGATTGGTACTCAAGACGGCATCCCAGCCTTCTTCGTTAAACAGGCTCACCATGGGTTTATCCATCCTGAGCGCCATTCTTTCCATCATTTGCTTTTCACGCTCAGCCCATCTCTCCGGGTCCGTGGGTCCTTCCGGACTGCCGATACCGGCATTATTCACCAGGATATCTATTTTGCCGAAGGTGTCGACGACCTTTTTCATCATTTCAGCGACGCTCTGCCGGTTTTTGACATCAACCTGGCAAGCCAGTGAATGGCGCCCCAACTGTTTGATTTCTTCGGCGACGCCGCTCAACTCACCGGTCTCTGTTACCAGGTCGCAGACAGCTACATCCGCGCCTGCTTCCGCCAGTACCAGCGCCGTGTCTTTACCGATACCGCGCCGGCCTCCTGTGACCAGTGCCGTCTGTCCTGCAAGTGATAAACTGGGTATCCTCATTCGTTAATCTTCCTCCTGTATATTTTTTGCATCATCACCACATCCAGCAATTTATCGAATTTTACTCCCACTTCTTTCATCACGCCGATGTGCTCGAACCCGAGCTTTTCGTGCAGGCGGATGCTGATGGCATTTCCGCTGGTAATACGGGAGAGGACGGTATGAAGACCCAGTCTTTCTCCCCGTGCCAGGATTTCATTCATCAACCGCTTGCCGATGTCGCGACCGCGGTACTCCTGTTTCACATAGACAGAAATCTCGGCGGTATTTGTGTAAGCACAACGGGTGGACCATTTACTCAGGGATGCCCAGCCCTGCACCGAGCCATCGACTACTGCTACCAGGATGGGGTTCTTCTCGCCGTGGTCGTCGAACCAGGCTTTCTGCTCAGCGGTGGTTTTGACCTGCGTGTCAAAGGTAGCATCCGTCGTCAGGATAGCTTCGTTATAGATTTCGGTAATGGCGGGAATATCTTCGGGTTGTGCTTTCCTTATGTGGATAGTATGGGACATCTTCTTTCTTAATCACGAATATTGGATTTTTAGTCAATCTTGTCCAAAATAGGTTTTAAGTAAGGGTGGGTTTCGTCCCGACACGGCCGGGATAAATCACTTGTCTGTTATCACGTTTCAAAGCGAATTCCCAAATCAGGTTATCCCGATTACATCGGGACTCCACCCACCCTTGTATCGTTTCGGACGGCATTCGCTACTGGATTCCCGCTCGGAGGCGGGAATGACAAGTGGGGTGGGAAGAGAAAATCTTACCATCAGCCATCTCTCAAACCCGCAAAACCCGTCCAAAACCCTCAAATCAAATTATCCTGGACAGCAATGATATTGAACCCCTGATGAAGAAGCTATCAGTAGTCAGGATAAGTTGACGGCTGAGCGCTGATTTCTATTAACCCCTGCGCTAAATCATCCGCCCGATTGTAGCGCCATCGCTGGACGCCCAGAGCAGTTTTCTGACACCTTTACAATCGCCGATAGAGTACAACTCAGGGACTTTGCCGCGTAGAGCGTAGTAGAGCTTATTGTTTTCAACGCCGCCAAAAGAAAGCACTATCGTATCCACGTTTTCGATGATGCGCTCCGCTTCCGTGTAGACTAGCGCGACGGTCACGGTATTGCCTTCTATTCTCTTGAGGCGGGTGCTGGGAGTGAGTTTGACGCCGGCATTATAAAGTCGCTGGAGCAATGCCATTTTGGTGATGTTTTCCGCGTCGGAAGCGGGTTCCAGGTCGGAGAAAATCACTTCTACGGTCTTGCCTTTTTCCGCCAGGAAATCCGCTACCGTCAGACCGTGCAGAAAGCGCTGTGAATCGACGATGAGCACGTTTTGTCCGACTTCCACCGTTTCGTTGAGGACGTCTCTTACATCGACGACATTAGGCTGGTCGGTACCGATGATATCGAAAGGCTTTCGGGGGAAAGAACCCGTCGCCACGATGACGACATTCGGTTTCTGTTCCAGCACCATTTCCGGCGTGACTTCGGTATCGAGATGCACATCCACGTTGAGGATTTTCATCTGGTGTTTCTGGTAGCGGGGTACTTCCAGCAGGTCACTTCGACCCGGTGCTTTGGCGGCGGTCAGTAAAAGTCCGCCCAGTTCTGGACCTTTCTCCCACAGCGAGACCTTGTGACCCCGGGACGCAGCGACTCTGGCGGCTTCCATTCCCGCCGGTCCTCCGCCAATTACCATCACTTTTTTGGGATTGGGTGTAGGTATCAGGTCGAGCCAGCCGGGAATATTTTCCTTACCGACAACGGGGTTATAGGCACAGGTAGCGCCGAGTGTGTGCTGGGAACTGACCCTCTGCCAGCAACCCTCGGAGCACGCCAGGCACTTGCGGATTTCTTCCAGTCTGCCCTCTTTCGCTTTCCTGGGCAGTTCCGGGTCGCATATCGTAGCGCGGTTCATAGCGACGAGGTCCGCCTGATGACTTTCCAGGATTTTTTCCGCCTGGACGGGGTCGTTGATACGGCCGATACAGCACACCGGTATATCGACCACCTCCTTAATCTGCGCCGCCAGGTAGACCGAGTGTCCGGGCGGGAAATACATCGGGGCGATAGTCAGCAGGTAACCGGTGCTTACATTGAGGTAATCGAGTTTCCCGGTATTCGCCATCATCTTTGCCATGATTTTCATATCTTCGATGGTGTAGCCGCCCGGCTGGAATTCATCGCCGTTAAACCGGATGCCGACTACGAAGTCCTTACCCACGGCATTCCGCACGGCTTCGATAAGCTCCAGCGGGAAGTGCATGCGTTTTTCCAGCGAACCTCCGTACTCATCGGTACGGTGATTGGAGAGGGGAGACATAAACTGGCAGATGAGGTAATTATGAGCGCCATGCAGTTCGATGCCGTCACAACCGGCTTTTTTACAGGCGGCGGCACTCATCGCAAATCCGCGGATAACATCCTGTATCTCGTCCCTGGTCATCTCGTGGGCGACCATTCCGGCGCCGCGGGAAATGGCTGAAGGCGCCCATGCTTGCCTGCCGGCCGTATCGTTGGCAGTGGATACACCGCCATGCCAGAGCTGTACCAGGAATTTGGTGCCGTGCTTCTGGATTGCCTGCGCGGCTTTCCGCATTTTTTCAACGGCATGGGGGAAAAGCATAACCGCTGCACCCACGCTCGAATGTACCGGGGTGACGCCCGTGCATATCATACCTACTCCACCCTTCGCCTTCGATTCCCAGTAGGCGATGTGACGGTCTCCCGGAAGCCCATCCGGGTCATTGAAACTGGGGTAGTGCCCGGGCACAACGATACGGTTGGGTACCGTCATCGGACCTATCTGTAAGGGACTGAAGAGTAGCTTAAACTGGTCTGACATTATTAATCCTCCTGATTATTAAAAAATGCGTCACGTACGAATAACAATCAGCATACCACTGTCTTCAGGAATTGCGCAAGACGATGATAGCAGACTGTAATCAGCATCAGCTATCAGTGCTCGGTTGTCATTTACCAGTTATTACGTAGAGCACTAAGTACTTCTCACCCAATTCAGGGTCCAAGGTTTGTGGATAGCAGGGGTATGAGGGGGCGCAGCCCCCTCAAGAAAACCAACTCCCTTCCCCGCGGGAAGGGACCAAGGGATGGGGCGTTGTGT
>JAUYDN010000189.1 GCA_030691775.1 Dehalococcoidia bacterium | reverse complement strand
CTCCAGAATCAATCATGCCGATTACATCGGCACCATCAAGTATGAAAAACCCACTCTTTTTTGTCATTCCCGCCTCCGAGCGGGAATCCAGACGTTTTTTAACCTTCTGGATACCAGCCGGAGTTTACCCCGTACTCTGATACGGGGCTGGTATGACATTTTTTTGGGTGGGGGTGGCTCCGCTATTTTCGTAGCAATGACAAGATAGAGTCCATTTTCTAGGTAACGAGCAATTACAGAAACAAAAGAACCCCTGCCGCCCAATTGGGTGTCGGGGAAATGCCATATGAGCGTGTTCTCAGGCAGGGAAAAGGGGAAGGGACTTGGTCTTTGATATTTGAAATTTGGGACTTTCTCTATGTTATAATCGGGCAGTGGTTATCGATTTTCACACGCATATCGTGCCGCCGCGGGTCAAACAGAACCGTGAGGACTACGCTCACGCCGACCGTAGTTTTGCCGCTATTTTCTCCGACCCTGAGGCAAAACTGGCTACCGCCGATGACCTTATCGCGGTAATGGACAGGGACGGGGTCGACATCGCGGTGACACTCAACTACGGCTGGTCTAAACAATCCCTGTGCGTAGAAATCAATGACTACATTTGCGAATCGGTGGCACGCTTTCCGAAGCGGTTGGTCGGGTTTTGCACCGTGGCACCCCCCGCCGGAGATGCCGCCCTGAGAGAGGTCGAGCGGTGTATAAAAGGCGGAGTGAGGGGGGTAGGTGAAATCCGTCCGGATATCTTACCCGCAAAGACGCGGATGAAACTGCTGATGCCACTGCTGGAGTTCGTTACGGCAAAAGGCTTGATATTGCTGACGCACGCCTCTGAGCCGGTCGGGCACAACTATCCGGGCAAGGGCACTGCCACGCCGGATGTTATCATAGAAATGGTCGGCGCTTTTCCTGACATCAAGCTGGTCTGCGCTCATTGGGGTGGCGGTCTACCGTTTTACGCACTTATGCCAGAAATTAAAAAAGCGCTGAAGAACGTCTGGTTCGATACAGCGGCGTCACCGTTTCTTTACACGCCGCAGGTGTATCAAAAGGTCACACAGTTAGTAGGTGAGGACAAAGTCCTGTTCGGCAGTGATTACCCGCTCATTCCCCCGCGCCGTTACTTTAAGGAAATGGATGCCGCGGCATTACCGGGAAAAATGAAACACAGTATCCTCGCGGGTAACGCCTCCCGCCTGCTGGGTATCCGGGGTGAGAACTGATGAATGCTGAAACGGTACGCTCATTTATCGCTATCGAACTGCCGGAAAGTGTCAAGAACGATTTGACCGGGCTTGAAAACTCACTCAAGGCAAAAACCCCGGCGGTGGTGAAATGGATGAGCCCCGATGGCATTCATCTCACGCTCAAGTTCCTCGGCGACGTGGCTGTAGACGGCATCGACGAGGTCAAAATGGGCATCGATGAGGCTGTCCAGGGGGTTAGCCCTTTCCAGTTGGAGCTTCAGGGGGTTGGTGCTTTCCCCAACCTCAACCGGGTACAGGTAATCTGGGTGGGTGTAAAAGGCGAACTTGATAAGCTGATGTATTTCCAGAAACAGGTTGAAGCTAACATGGAACAGCTTGGCTTTCCGCGTGAGGAAAGGGATTTCACGCCACACCTGACGCTGGGCAGGGTGCGTAATTATGTTTCCCCTGACGACCGCAGAAAAATCGGGCAGGTGCTGGGTAACACCACATTTTCATCTTCGGGTCCGATTAATGTCGAAGCTGTACACCTGGTGAAAAGCCAGCTGACTCCAGTGGGGGCAGCCTATACGTCTCTGTACACAGCGCTTTTCAAATGAGAATAATCTTTACATAACGATAGGGAGGACTTATGAAGATAGTCGAGGTCAGTGATGTGAAAGCGCGGGATGACAGCGCCAACCCCATTTTTCGCGGGCATGTGGATGTGCAGGACGTTATTCCCGGCGGTGCAAAGGATTTCCGTATCATCCAGGTGAACTTCAGTCCCGGCGCGCGCAATATCATGCACAGCCACACCTTCGACCAGGTGTTGTATATAACGGAAGGGAAAGGGATTCTGGCGGACGAAAAGACGGAGACGGTGGTAATGCCCGGCACCATAATCCTGATTCCAGCCGGAGAAAAGCACTGGCATGGCGCCACTAGAGACTCGTCTTTTTCCCATATCGCCATCATGCCGCCAGGCGATACGAAGTATTAACGCGTACAATTCAGAAAAACCAATAAAAGGTCACTTTTGTCCAAATTAAGTTCCTGAAATCGTAAAAATGGACAAGGAAGGTCCAGGAAGCAATACTGGCGTACACTTTGCATCAGGGCGTCTAAGAGGGGCGTCAGCCCCTCTTCTGTGAGATTCCCCTTCTCCAGTCTGGAGAAGGGGTCAGGGGATGAGGCGCTGTGCAGTCATTCAGACGGCAATTTATATGGTCGACCTGATTTTTCAAAACACAATACCTTGTCTAAAATACGAACGGAATTTCGAGGATAACGGCTTATCTTCACCTAATTTGGTCAGCAATGATAAAAGGTAAACAAATTTACGCAAAGTGTACGTCATTGACCTGTCGGTTCGTTCCTCTGAACTATGTATTTTTGCCTTGAATATGGCGTAAATTCTTGGTATACTGTATAGGATTTATGTAATTCGGTTGGGAGGTGGACCCCGTGGAACAAAACGGTTTTCCCAAGTGCCAGAAGTGCAAGACAGGCGACCTTGTACCGTTATCAGATTTTGGGAGCCAGGGAGCAACGATTCATTACAAAGCATGGGTATGCACCAACCCACAATGTGGTTATAATCTGAAGATACGTAATGGCGATGTATATATCGACGAGCCTATCATGAGCGGCGTCATGCATAGCCGTGCGCGGTAGTTACTCCCGGGGATAGGGGTGTACCTCTCAGATAAATCGCTGGATGGTTAATGTGCTTCCTCAGTTGACCAGGTTCGGAGGAGCGGCACTAAATCTCTTGTTTCCCCGATTTTGTGTGGGGTGCGGCAAAGAGGGGGTTTTTCTCTGCGGAGCCTGTGTCAGTTCCCTTCCCCACATCCAACCACCGGTTTGTCCTGAATGCGGTTTGCCACAATCCGACGGTTCATTGTGCCGCAATTGCCAGGACTGGCAGGCTGATATCGATGGTATACGCTCTCCTTTCCGATTCGAGGGGGCTATCAGGGAAGCAGTCCATTATCTCAAATACAGGAATCTAAGAGCCATTGCGCCTGCCCTTGCATGTCTGATGGCGGACTACCTGGAAAATAATCCGTTGAACGTAGAAGTCCTGGTGCCGGTGCCCCTGCATAAGCAGCGTCTTCGCTTGCGGGGCTACAACCAGTCAGCCCTTTTAGCGAACGAACTGGGGAAACGGTCGTGTTTACGAGTGGATGAAACCGTTCTGGTCCGTGAGAAATATGCCCTACCGCAAGCGAGAACCAGCAGTGTGGCAGAAAGAAGGGCAAACGTGATGGGGGTGTTTACCTGCCGCGGCAGAGGAGTGAATGGGAAAAGGGTGTTGTTAATCGACGATGTCGCGACTTCCGGGGCGACGATGAACGCCTGCGCCTCGGCGCTGAAAGCAGGAGGCGCCGTGGTGGTGTGGGGACTCGCGCTGGCAAGGGAGATATAGAAACAGCAAATAGCTATCAGCATTCGGCGTTCAAAACTTATCCGAAAACGATATACTGATAACTGAAAACTATCATTCGAGGAGTGGTGAATGGATTTACAGGTCACCGGTCATAATGTCGAGATACTACCAACGGTAAAGAGCTACCTTGACAAGAAGCTGACAAAGCTAAACCGCCATTTGCCGAATCTGATGGGCGCCAAGGTGGAGCTCACCGAGCAGAAAATACGGTCGCAGGAGAAACGTTTCCGGGCGCAGGTAACGCTCGTTGCTAACGGTACGATATTACGTGCCGAGGAGCAGGCGGAGACCTTGCTCGCGGCAATCGACAAAGTAGTGCCCGCCCTCGACCGGCAGATTGAAAAATACAAGGGCAAGCTCTATAAAAAGAGTAAGGCGGGTATTGCCGCCAGGGCACAAAACCAGCTTCAGGAAATGGCCGCGGAAACCGAGCTTGTACCCGGGGTGATAAGGACAAAACGTTTCCCCGTTAAGCTGATGACCACGGAAGAGGCGGTAGACCAGATGGAACTGCTGGGGCACGATTTCTTTCTTTTCCATAATGCCGCCACGCGGGAACTCAACCTCATCTACAAGCGTAAAGACGGGAATTACAGCATTATCGAGCCGGTGCTGGAGTAGATAGTGACGCGGGTTATCGGGCTGACGGGTGGTATCGGAAGCGGCAAGAGCACCCTGGCACGCGTACTCGAGGAACTCGGTGCGGTCGTGCTGGATGCCGATAAGGTCGGGCACGAAGCTTACCAGCATGGTACGAGGACCTGGCAAGAACTGGTTGCCGCCTTCGGGAACGAAATCGTCGCCGCCGACGGTTCAATCGACCGTAAGAAACTCGGGGCGATTGTTTTCGGCAATCCGGAACAGCTGGCGCGACTCAACAAAATCGTGCACCCGCGTATGTACGAGATGATGAAAGAGCGCATCGAACAGTACCGCAAGCAGGGCGTGAAAGTGGTGGTGCTGGATGCCGCCATCCTCTTCGAAGCGAACTGGACGCCGCTGGTGGAAGAGGTATGGGTGGTAATCGCAGACGAGTCGGTGGTGGTTGCCCGCGCTAAAGCCCGCACCGGTCTCCCCGAAGAGCAAATCCGCGCCCGCATCCGTTCCCAGATGTCCAACGAGGAGAGAATCAAGCGTGCGGATGTGGTTATCCCGAACGACGGCACGTTCGAAGACCTGCGGGCAAAGGTTGATGAACTCTGGGTAAAACTGAAAGCGTAATCGATTGCCGTGCGTAATGCTTGACGCTCAATTCAATAACTTGATATAATTATTTGTTTGTGGAGGATACGAACATTTACGCAATCGTTGAAATCGCAGGAAAGCAATACCGGGTTACCCCCGGTGAGACCATAGACGTTGACTGCATCGATAAAATCGAGGGTGAAGTCCTCGAGTTCGACAGGGTGCTGGTAGTGGGTAATGATGGCGCGACGACAATCGGCAAGCCGGTCGTTGAAGGCGCTAAAGTCGTTGCCACGTCAAAGGGCACCGTCCGCGGTGTTAAGGTCATCGTCTACAGGTTCAAGGCGAAGGTGAGATTCCGCAAGAAGACGGGACATCACCAGCTTTACACCAGGCTCACCATCGACAAAATCGAAGCGCCGGAATTAGTTAAGGCATAGAGGAGACGGCAAGTGGCACATAAAAAAGGAGCCGGCAAGAGTAAGAACGGCCGTGATAGTCAGGGACAACGCCTTGGCGTCAAGCGGTACGCCGGGCAGACCGTAAGAGCGGGCACGATTTTGGTACGCCAGCGCGGCACCCGTATTCGTCCTGGCGTTAATGTCGGGCTGGGTAAGGACTATACACTATTTGCTCTCACCGATGGTGTGGTCGATTATAAACCCTATTCTAAAAATCAAAGGAAGGTCAGCGTTAAAGCTGGATAGCGGTAATGAAGGAAAAGACTCATCCCCAGTACTTTCCGGAAGCAAAAGTAATCTGTTCCTGCGGCAATACCTTTACCATCGGGTCCACAAAGAAGGAATTCCGCGTAGAGTTGTGCAATAAATGCCATCCGTTTTACACCGGAGCGTACAGAATGGTGGACACCGCCGGGCGTGTGGAGCGTTTCAGGCGGCGCTACGAGAAGCTGGCAGAAAAATCACCGGCGAAGAAGAGTTAGAGTTCCGTATTGCTGGTTTTGGGAGCGGTTCTTGAGTACCGCTCCCTTTTCTTTTATGATGGGGTGAATATATGACAGAGAACAAACCGTTTCATTACGGCGGTCAGGCAGTTATCGAAGGGGTGATGATACGCGGGCGGAAATACCTCGTCACTGCCCTGCGTAAACCCGGCGGCGATATCGGCGTGGACAAACAACCGTTGCCTTCTCTATATACCGGGAAACTCCGGCAGGTCCCGTTGACCCGCGGCATTATTGCACTCATCGAGGCGCTGGTGCTGGGTATCAAGGCTCTTCTCTATTCAGCCAATGCAGCGCTGGAAGAAGAAGGGGAGAAGGTGAGCGGCGGCTGGGTTTGGTTGATGATGATTGTCTCGCTGGCTTTTGCCGTGGCGTTGTTTTTTCTGGCACCACTATTCCTCACCCGGTGGCTGAATATCGGGAATACTATTCTCTTCAACCTTATCGAAGGTTTAATTCGACTCGGTGTTTTTGTGCTTTATTTGCAGGTTGTTTCCCTGATGCCTGATATCAAGCGCGTTTTCGCGTATCATGGCGC
Organism: Dehalococcoidia bacterium; assembly: GCA_030691775.1. Classification (GTDB taxonomy): domain Bacteria; phylum Chloroflexota; class Dehalococcoidia; order Dehalococcoidales; family Fen-1064; genus JAURWL01. The sequence continues at coordinate 704 of JAUYDN010000189.1, read as the reverse complement.
CGAGCACAAGACGGTCAATGGTTACGAGGCAGGTGCGCTACTGGAAATCGAGCCTCTCAAGAAATACTCGAAAGCGCACGTGCGTTGTGGCGGTAGTTTCCTGTTCGTGGTGCTCATTATCGCGATTATCGTTTTCACGCTGGTGGGCAAACCGGCGTTGTGGTTGATGATAACGAGTCGTATCGTGCTCCTACCCGTCATCGCCTCGCTGGGGTACGAGGTTATCTATTTCGGGGCGCGCCATGCCAGCAACATACTGGTGAAGATTATCCTGGCGCCGGGGATGTGGGTGCAGTCCTTCACCACGCGTGAACCGGATGACAAACAGCTCGAGGTGGCGATCGTGGCGATGAGAGGGGCGCTGGAGGCGGATGGGGTGATTGCGGCACAGCCGGTGGAGACGCAGGCTACTTACTAATCGTCTCATATTAGAATGGCCTTTAAAACTTTTCTAAAGGCTATCCAACACTGTCATTGCTACGAAAATAGCGGAGCCCCCCCCAAAAATGTCATACCAGCCCCGTATCGTGGTACGGGGTAAACGAAGGCTGGTATCCAGAAGATTAAAAAACGTCTGGATTCCCGCTCGGAGGCGGGAATGACAAAAAAGAGTGGGTTTTTCATACTTGATGGTGCCGATGTAATCGGCATGATTGATTCTGGAGCCCTTCAAAATCGCTCAGGGTAAACTCCGCGAAAAATCT
>JAUYDN010000136.1 GCA_030691775.1 Dehalococcoidia bacterium | reverse complement strand
GGAATCCAGGAAACAACAGTGAAAATTCATTGGCATTCGATACTGGATTCCAGCCTTCGCTGGAATGACAAAGGTATTAGCCGCAGAGCAATTATCATAAACCCAAACAAAAATAGCCTCATTTTTTAACAGCCTCCGCAGAGAAGGGGAAGAACTATTTTGAGGGGGGCTGACGCCCCTCTCAACTTCCTTATGCAAGTTGGCAGTCATCTTGCTTTCCCACCCTTTGCAACCATCATTTTCATATTTCGTCCGTGGCATCACACTCCATGTGTAATTGTTCATTGCTGTCCAAGATAAATGGGAATTTGGCTTTTGGACGGGTTTTTCATGCCTAAGAGATAGCTTCTGGTAAAATTTTCATTTTCCACCTCCTGTTTGTGGGATTTATAAGGTTATAGTTGGCGTGTACTGTCCAAAACGCTGGTAAGAAAACGTGTTCGGATGATGTAGAGAGCAAGGTAGTTACAGGGGTGAAGTGGGGCTCGGGGAGCAGTGAGTGTAAGAGGATGCAATCCTCTTAATTTTATACCCTCTCCCTCCGTTTCAAGGGAGAGGGTGGTTGTAGGAGAAGAAGTACTGCCAAATACCGAAAAGCAGTGAGTTTTATTTATTTCTGGATACCAGCCGGAGTTTACCCCGTTCTGATACGGGGCTGGTATGACAAGGTAACAATGGTGTGTGGGTCGTACTGCTACAAGTTGGCATCTTTAAAAATGCTCAACCTGTTTTGGACAAGTATGGTAATTGTTAAGTTATTTCGGAGACACTACGCTAGCCGGGAGTGACATCCTTGACGTTATCACGGGAATAGCGTAAATTGGGGGCACTGACAAAAAGCGCAACAACCACGGCGGCAACTTACGGGCGGGAGGTTGTTTACAATGAAGCAAGAATTCGGATATGCCGGAAGTATCCTGCGGGTGGATTTGTCCTCTGGAAAGATAACTGCGGTACCCACTACGGATTATGCTGAAAGGTTTCTCGGAGGTCGAGGAATCGCTGCCAGGGTGTACTGGGATGAGGTCATGCCGGAAGTCAAAGCGCTGGATTCTGACAACCGCTTGATATTCATTACGGGACCTTTAGCCGGGGTAAGTCCGGGGGTGGGTGGGGTGAGATGGCTGGTATGCGGGAAATCTCCCGTCACGAGCCCGGAGCAGTTCAGCTACTCCAATCTGGGTGGAAGCTGGGGGACCGAGTTAAAATATGCGGGGTTTGACGGCGTTATCGTCCACGGGAAATCAGAGACACCGGTTTATCTTTCCATCGTGGATGGCGCCGCCGAGCTGAGAGACGCCTCTACACTGTGGGGTAAAAGTAACGTTGAAACGCGAGAGCTTTTAAAAACACAACTGGGTAAGCATACCAGGGTTGTTACCACGGGCCCTGCCGGTGAGCATATGGTCTCGCTTGCCACCATCCTGGCGGATAATGATGCTTCCGGGAGCGGCGGCTTTGGCGCTGTGATGGGCTCCAAGAAACTGAAAGCCATCGCCGTCCGAGGCACCGGGAAAATCTTAACCGCTAACCCTGAGAAACTCGCCGAACTCAACAGGCACGTCCGCCGACTGCGCAGAACTTCGCCGGGTGGTTCAATCTGGGGAGAAAGGGCTACTCCAGAGAAGAAGAGGCTGGACATCTGCCGTGCCTGTAGTCTGGGTTGTGAGCGGCTGGTGTACGAGTCGAAAGACGGCAGAGAAGGGAAATTCATCTGCGGACAGGTAGGCTTCTACCAGGCGCGGGCACAGAGATATTACGGAGAAAAGGACTGGCGTGAGGTCCCGTTCCAGGCAGCGATGCTTGCCAATGATTACGGGGTGGATGTCTTCAGCCTCGGTCCGATAATGATGTGGCTCTCTCGATGCAACCGGGCGGGTATCCTTACCGACGAAAATACCGGCATTCCTCTATCACGGATGGGAAGTCTCGATTTCGTCGAGTCACTCGTCAGGAAAATTTCACTGAGAGAGGGTTTCGGCGACGTTCTTGCCGGGGGGATACTGAAGGCAGCCGTACAGGTGGGGGATGGGTCGGAGAAGCTGATTACCGATTACGTGACGAAGGGAGAGCAAGGCGTTGCCTACGACCCGAGATATTACATAACGACCGGACTGCTTTACGCAATGGAACCCCGCCAACCCATACAACAGCTCCACGAGGTATCCCGGCCTCTGCTTAACTGGCTCGCCTGGGCATACAAGTCCCCGAATGCTTATGTCTCCACCGGCGTCTTCCGCGCTATTGCCCGGCGCTTCTGGGGAACCGAACTGGCGGCAGATTTATCCACTTACGAAGGGAAAGCCCTCACCGCCGCCAGGATACAGGACCGCGAGTACGCCAAAGAAAGCATGATTCTCTGCGACTGGGTCTGGCCGATTCTAAGCGTGGAGTCTTCGGAAGACCACGTGGGTGACCCTGCCCTTGAGAGCAAAGTCCTTTCCGCCGCTATCGGGAAAGAAATCAATGAAGAAGGGCTGTACGGGTTCGGGGAAAGGATTGTGAATCTGCAACGGGCAATAGTAGTCAGAGAAGCGAGAGGCAGTGACACGATTCCGGAGTTCCATTTTTCCGTCCCGCTGAGGGACGACCCGATGAATCCGCAGGGTATCGCGCCCGGGAGAGACGGCGAGATAATCGGCAAAAAGGGCGCGGTGCTTGACAGGACAAAATTCGAGGAGATGAAAAAGGAGTTCTACCATTTGAGGGGCTGGGATAAAGAGAGCGGTCTCCAGACCAAAGAGAAACTCGACGAGCTGGACCTCAAGGATGTAGCCGCCGGACTGCGGGAGAGAAAACTACTGGTATAGGTATTTGAGCGCGCTCTCATCGGTGTTACTACTTTGGTGTCTCCGAAATAACTTGAAATTACACATGGAGTGTGGTGCCACGGACGAAATATGAAAATGATGGTTGCAAAGGGTGGGAAAGCAAGATGACTGCCAACTTGCACAAGGGAGTTGAGAGGGGCGTCAGCCCCTCTCAAA
>JAUYDN010000117.1 GCA_030691775.1 Dehalococcoidia bacterium | reverse complement strand
AGCGAAGCGAAGAATCTCAGAGTGGGGGAATAAGACAACGCCTCCCCACCACCAGATTCTTCGTTGTCCCGATGCTATCGGGACTCCTCCAGAATGACAGACCAATTGTTTTGAGACAAGCTCCAAGGGTCGCCCCTACAGGTAACCCACTGGATTATTGTAATGGCGTTTCGAATGGTGGGTTTCATCCACCCTACTATAAAAAATGTCATTCCCGCGTAGGCGGGAATCCAGCAGTAAGGTGGGTTAGTCGCGTGCAGCGAGACGTAACCCACCATGCAAACTACGTGTTTCGGATTTTCTCGCTATATTATTCCCTCCCACAGCTTCCGCTCCTCGCTGAAGGGGTCGTTCTCCACCTTGCTCTCGATATTAAACATCATTGTGGGACGCTTTTCGCTATTGTACGCGGGCCACTGCGGGATTCCTTTATGATTGGGTTTGCCGCTCGCGGCAAACGTTGTCCACGCCCCGCTCATCGCCGCCGCCAGCTTGAGACGCTCCGGTTTATCGCCCAGGAACAGGACCGATGGGTCATTCATATAGTTGAACACGAACGGAATCTCAAACGAATGCGCAGACTTCAACCGCCCGCGGGAGACCTCGCTCTCCCAGGTGAAAAGGTACATGTATGCCGGCGCCTTCCCCGCCGCCCCTTTCCTCTCTGCCAGCCGTATGGATGCGATGCGCATCCGGTCACTGCCGATGGCGGCGAGGATATCGTGCGGGGTGGCACCGGGCCTGGTGCGCCGGTAGCCCGCAATCAGGTCGTCTGCACGTTCCACCGCCACCTTGTCGTTCAGGCGTTGAGAAAGGGCGGCGATGACGCGCTGGCGCATCGTCTCCTCATCGTATTGCCCGAACTTCGGGTCGCGCATCATCATAAAGAGCCATTCGTCTTTGTTGGTGCCGACGATGACCGGCACATCCGCGGCCGTGGGCGCGGCTACCGGGTCGAACGGGTGCACCGGCAGGACTTCGCCATCGACGACGGGAGACATCTCCCCTCCCGCCCTCTCTGCCCCCTGTGAAAGGGACATCCACGCCAGGTAGATAACATAGGCTTTCATCTCGTGGAGCCAGTCGATTCTTGCCGGGGTCACGTGGACAACGTCGAGGAACTCCTTAGCCGCACGGGTGGCATCTTCGGAGGTCTTGCCGCGCAAGCCGGGACCGCTCTGGATGACGGCACGGTGAAACAAGCCTTTCGAAGCCGGCATTGCCAGCAGTGTGGATACTTTGGCGCCGCCGCCGGACTCCCCGAAAATCATCACGTTTCCCGGGTCGCCGCCAAATTGAGCGATGTTATCCCGCACCCACTTCAACGCTTCCACCAGGTCGAGCATACCGGCATTCCCCGAGCTGGTATACCGCTCGCCGAAAATCTCCCCCAGGTGCAAATACCCGAAGATGCCCAACCGGTGGTTGACCGAGACGACGACCACATCGTACGTCTTCGCCAGTTCGGCACCGCTATAGAAGGGGGTGTGGTTAGCGGACTCGGTGCGGAACCCGCCGCCGTGAATCCAAACCAGTACAGGACGTTTTTTATTATCTTTCAGCCCGCGCGTCCAAACATTCAGGACAAGGCAATCCTCACTCATCGCGTCTACGCCGGTAGACCCCCAGAAGCCTATCCTGGTGGTACCCTCCGGCGGCTGCCAGCAGGATGGTCCGTATTCGATGGCGTCTTTTATGCCTGACCAAGGAGCAGGGGGTTGTGGAGGCATAAACCGGTTCTTGCCAGCAGTCGATGCACCATAGTGTATACCTTTGAAAATATGCAGACCGTCTGTGGTGATTCCCCGTACTTTGCCATAAACAGTTTCAACGGCCGGCTCTTTCATTGAACTCCTCCATCACATATGATTAATATATGCTGGTGTATTATGGCGCAGGATTTGCTGACTGTCAAACGGATTATGTGCGGTTTTCATCAGGCTCCCGGCGGAAGCCGCGCAAGCCACCCCCGAATAGCTCCCCGGAGAAGATCAATCACACTACCTATCGTTCAAACAGGAACTGGCTCCTTAACTGTCCGCAACCCGCATTGATGTCCTGCCCCCGGCTCACCCGGACGGTGCAAGCGACACCATTCTCTCCCAGTTCCCGCTCGAAGGCGAGGATAACCCCACGGAGCGGCGGTCTGTAAGCCGCATCCCCGGTACGGTTAGCAGGAATCAGGTTCACGTGGCAGTTGAGACCTCTGAGAAGACCTGCCAGCGCTTTTGCCTGCGCCAGTGAATCGTTAATACCGGCGAAGAGGATATATTCGAAGCTCACCCGACGTCCGGTTTTCTGTGTAAACTCGCGGCAGGCAGGTAGAAGCTCCTCGATGGGATGGCGTTTGTTAAGCGGTACGAGCCTGTTCCGCAAGGCGTTATCCGGGGCGTGGAGTGAGACTGCCAGCCCCACCTTCAGTCCCTCACCGCTCAGACGGCGGATTTGTGGCACCATCCCGGCGGTGGAAATGGTAATATTCCGCGCACTTGTCCCGTAGCCACGCGGTGAAGTCAGTGTTTGGATTGCCTGAATCAGTGCCTCGTAGTTGGCGAGCGGCTCGCCCATACCCATAAAGACGATGTTGGTGATGTGCCCCAGGCGACTTTCAGTCCCTTCCTTTTTGTCCTTGACCCGACGGGCGAAGTACAGCACCTGGTCGACCATTTCACCGGGGGTGAGATTACGCTCGAAGCCCTGCTTGCCGGTTGCACAGAAGTGACAGCCGATAGCACAGCCGACCTGCGTGGAGAGGCAAACGGTCGTCCTCGTCCGCCCTTCACCTGCCGCGTAAAGCATCAATGCCGCTTCCACGGTCTTGCCGTCACGCAGGCAAAAGAGCAGTTTTACCGTGCCATCTAAAGAAACCGCCTCACGGACCGGCCTCAACGTGTGCAAGGATATTTGCCCGCTCAGTTTCTGACGGAAAGCGAGCGGAAGGTCGGTCATTTCATCATAAGATACTACCAGCCTTTTATAGACCCAGCCGAGAAGCTGGTCCGCACGGTACCCTGGCTCTCCAGGCGAGGTAACAAGCTTCTCAACTTCCGGAATTGTGAAGTTGGTGAGTGACATGGGTTTATTTTCCATCACCCTACATTATAACCGACTCACAAGCTTTCAGTTGTCAGTTATCAGTTTTCAGCCTGCAATTTCGAGCTGACTGCTGATGGCTGAACGCTAATTGCTTACAAAAATATGCCGAGTCCCTGTTACTTATCCTGCGACTTTCTCAGAGGCTCGCCTTAGCTTCGTTCCACTACTCCCCCATTTCGATTACCCGCGCCGAATGCCTGAAACAGTCGTTGACTGATTTTACAGGACATATCTAACCCGGGGAGCTCGGGAACCTTCCTTGTCTGAAGTATCATGCTTCAATCGTCCACATCACCTTCTGCTTTCTTCGTTCATAATAAAATAGGTATCCGCCTCTGGCGGACTGTGACTTTAATCTCATACAGCTTTTAGCAGTAAGCATTTAGCTTCTAGCCGGTTACCATTGCCCCACCCCCCGCATTACGGTATAATCACATTCTGGAGAGGTGACCGAGTGGTTGAAGGTGCCGCTCTCGAAATTTGCTATCAGGTGTCCCAAAGCGTCATTTTAGATACAAATTAGAACGTTTGTGTTAGTTGCGGAAAACCTGTTTTGTGCGTAGAATACCAGTTAGTTACAATGCGTTTCGTTCAGTCTATTAGCAAATTATTAGCAAAATGAAACTTGCATCCGGCATGATCCAGGGGGAGGAGCAAGACTTTGCTGCTCAATCGGTGGAACAGGAGGGAATGGAGATGAACATTAACCAGAAGCAAAGGGACGCGTTAGTCGGTGTTTTTGAATATGAGCAAACCCATGATCCCAGCAAGTTTAGCTTGGGTTGGAGTTGGAGTGATGTCCGGGTTTCACCAGCCACCTTGAATAACCTGATTTTGAAAGGGCTGGCGGAAGAGAAATTCCACTCAAATAGCTACCGGGGCTTACTACTTACCGAACTCGGGCGTGAGCAGGCAAAGGAGCTGTCCAAGTCTTTTGAGACGCAGGAAAAATCTCCAGATAATATACTAACTCTACCGGATGATATTTTTGAGGATATCATAGGCCATGATGATATCAAGGAGCTATTGACAGCTGTGCTCCTTGCGGAAAAACCTGTGCATGTGTTACTAGCGGGACCACCGACGCTTGCCAAGTCCCTGTTTCTCTGGGATACGGAGCGAGCATGTGGCGAGCAGGCGTTATGGCTTATGGGCTCGGCGACAAGCAAAGCGGGACTGTGGGACCTGGTGGCAGAACGCGAGCCACGGATTCTACTCATAGACGAACTAGATAAGATGAGTGCCGCTGATACCGCGGCACTACTGAGCTTGATGGAAGGCGGAAGGCTGGTGCGGGCTAAGAAGGGAAGGACACTTGACGTTACTGTTCCCATCAAAGTCGTAGCAGCAACGAACCAGGTGGCCAAGTTATCTCCAGAGCTTAAGTCCAGATTTTCTGTGCGTAAACTGAAACCCTACGATGCAGTAGGATATCATACGGTGGTTAAAGGTGTATTGGTACGTCGTGAGGGTGTCACTCCCGAGCTTGCCATAGAGATAGCGCAAAAGCTTGAAGGTAAGAGTCAGGATGTAAGGGATGCGGTAAGGGTGGCTCGTTTGAGCCCCCAGTTGGGTACTGACAAGGCGATCGGCTTACTCTTGCCCTGAGGGATTCCATACCCAGCGAGAATGAAGTGTGTGAAAACGTACATCCCAGTCCTAATTACTCTCCACGAACTATTAATGATGAGCCTAGAGCCAAGTCCATATTATTATGCCACGCATATGCCCTCTTGTTGCATCATAAGAAGACAAATTCTGCTCTACACTCTGGGTTTGCACACATTATTCAGTACCAGGATGCGTGCATGGCTTTACCGAAGAGCCCAGGTACCTAATCATACACCGATTTGTGGTAGAATAAAAAGGTAAATAGAGGACTTTGAGAGACCGTTACAAGAGTTCATTCAGAGCCTCAAGACAGTCGAAAATAGGCGTAGAAATAAGGTATCCCCGAGGGGGGAGGGGGTAGTATATGGTACAGACCGGGTACAATGGTAACATAATAGACCGGGCACATAGGTAACAGATAAGGTATAAGCAAGGGGGTGATGCTTATGCCTTGGAAGGAGCTGTGTGCCTTGGACCTACGAACCAGAATGATCACAGAATGGTTGAGCAAAGAATACAGCATTACCGAGTTGAGCGGTCGATATGACGTTAGCCGGAAGACCATTTATAAGTGGATTGAGCGTTACGGGAACGAGGGGATAGAGGGACTGGTAGAGTTAGCGCGGACACCTCACCATCGTCCAAACGCAACGCCAGAAGAGATTGTGAAAGTCATGGTGGAGTGGACATGAAGACCAGAAAGATGAACTGGGGTCCCAAAAAGATACTTTCAAGATTGAGGATGGATCACCCGGACGTTAAGTGGCCAGCTGACAGTACTGGTAATGAGATACTCTGGTAATGAGATACTAAAGAGGCTGGGCTATGTCAGGGAACGGAAATACCGGCATCACACACCGCCATACACCGTGCCATTTCTAGGATGTGACCAGCCGAACGTGACATGGAGCGCTGACTATAAGGGGCAATTCAGAACGGGAAACGGAAGACTGTGCTATCCGTTGACCATTACTGACAATTGTAGCCGGTATCTCCTGGGTTGTTGCGGGTTAACGCGACCCACGTTTGAGCAAACCAAGCCACGTTTTGAGTGGGTGTTTCGTCAGTATGGCTTACCGGATGCCATCAGAACTGATAACGGGGTTCCTTTCGCTTCTGTGGGGCTGGCTGGCTTATCGAAGCTCTCGGTCTGGTTCATACAATTGGGTATCAAGCCAGAAAGGATCGTAGCTGGACGCCCTGAGCAAAATGGCCGGCACGAAAGAATGCACCGGACTCTGAAGGCGGAGACCGCCACCCCGCCAAAAGGGAATATGCCAGCACAACAGAAGGCATTCAATCGGTTCCAGGGCGAATACAACAACGAGCGGCCGCATGAAGCCCTGGGACAGAAAACGCCGGTTTCTGTCTACCGCCCCTCCCCACACCCCTTCCCCATGAAGCCACCAAGGGTCCAATACGACACCAATACGAAAGTACGTTATGTGCATCCCAATGGGTGCATCAAGTGGAATGGAGAGATGATATATCTGTCCCAGTCCATTGCTGGGGAGACTGTAGGCTTCCACGAGATAGGCGACGGTCTCTGGGCAATGGCTTATAGCTTCCATCCCCTGGGAATACTGGATGAGAAGAGAATGAAGATACAACCCTGATTGAGAATGAGAGTGTAACCTATGTCCCTGTACTAATATGTTACCTATGTCCCTATTGCACACTTAGTTTTTGAAAGTAACTAAACAAGCATTCGTTCAACCGTGGTAAAAATCGGTCTGGCCTATGCAGGCAGTTTGGTACCAAGCTCTGCCGCATGGTCATTGAGCCATTTCTTGTGGTCACGCCACCGAGGGCAGTATTGAGCCACCAACTCCCAGAACCTCTTTGTGTGATTCATTTCTTTGAGGTGGGCAAGTTCGTGGATGATGACATAGTTGATGACAGGCTCCGGCACCATTATCAGCTTCCAATTGAAGCTAAGGTTGCTCTTTCGGGAGCAACTACCCCAACGAGTCTTCTGTCCCCGTATGACAAGTCTATTATACCTGACCCCTAAGTGAGCGCTTAGCTTGTCTATCTTCTCATCTACCAGTTTCAATGCCTCGCCTTTGGTCTTTGCTAGATTCGGCAAGCTCACTACAAGTCTCGGTTATGGTCGACTCGTATGCTCATCTGCATACCTTACATGGGTTCTTCGGCTCAGCATCTTCCTTATGACCATGACAACGGCAGCGAGAGCAGCAGTGCATCCCAGTACCATCAGAGCAATACCTATCCTGTGAGCGGGCACAAGCCAGACCTGGCTGCTTTCGACGACTCCTCCGATTACCGCTGCATACACCGCCACCGTGTATAACAGTGTCCCGAAGATAAGTGAGAAACCCCCTACCCGCAGGAGAAAACTGATTATACCCACACTGAATTCGCTTTCAGTCTATTGACCATCTTGCCCCTTTTCCGTGCGAAAATACCACACTCGACTTGCTTCGGCTTCCCTGGCAAGGGCTTGGATTTCCTCAGCAGCATTCATAATAACACTGGCAAGACGGCTATAGGTCTCGGCAGCCTCAAAGCCTTGATTAAGGTATTTGACAAAGAGATTGTTGAGTGCTTTCAACTCCCTTTCCTTCTGTTGCAGAAGTTGAGTCTGCTCATCAACCTTCCTTTCCAGGTGAAGTTGATAGTCTCGATTCTCCAGTAACTGCAACATCCTTGGGGCATATTCCGTCATCAATATTGACTGCAGTTCCAGCCTCTTCTCCATAGCTCACATTGCCTCCTGTCTATTTCAGACATCAGCATCATATAACTACGGTGATTACAAAAAACTAAAAAACCGCTTCCCAAATCTAAATTTTCCATAAACATTTTGCGGGCAATGGGAAAGGGTACCCTTGTTGCAGTGCTGTTCTCGTTCGCCCCGCTAGACTCTAAACTGATAGCCCACGCCAGGAATAGTGATGATACTACGGAGGGCTCCAGGTGTAGACATATACCCCATTGGTAATCCAGCCCGGATTATTTACTGCCCAGCCTGTTGTCCAGACTGGCGGCTCAGAAAACCCCGGGGACTGGCGCACGTAGGTGGAGATGCTGACGCCACCAGCCGTGGCGGTGATGATATAGTCTTTGTATGCCTTAACATATATCCAGGTATCATGGAGACCTCCGGAGGGCTGGAAGGGCAAGGTGGCCAAGTTGCTTGTTTTGGCGTTAAAGGCTATGGTATAGACGCCGCCGCTGCCATCCGTGGCTGGGTCAACAACTATGGCGCCAGTACGATTATAGTCCACATTGGAGGGGGCGAAGCCGGTATCCAGGATGGGCGACTCCTGAGGCCACTGAGCAAGCTGGCCCGGTGGAAAGGGGGCATTGGTGCTTTTGTCTACCGGCATGCCCGCCCAGACACCAATGCGTGTGTTACCCTGGGGGCTATAAGCCCAGTTGACCTGAAGTATGCCTGCCTTGACATTATAGAGCCGCATGAGATAGGCATAGCCCCCCTGAATGGTGGCGAGATAGGGATGGGTGACCCCCGGGTCAACATAGTTCTGCTGGCTGGCTGGCTTCGCTTGGCTTTGAGTAGGCAGAGAGATTTGTATTGAGGTAGCATAGTCGTTAACCGTGACACTCGGTATGGTGTAGCTGGTGGTGATAGTAAAGGTCTGGTAGGAGCCCCCTCCGATATGTGGTTGGGTCGTGGTATAGGTGGTCGGGTAGGCATCTGCCCCGCGAACCATGTCGGCGACCACCCGGTTTATCCCCGCCTCAGCGGTATAGCGCGCCATCGCTAGCTCCCGCTCCTGGTAGCCGCTTTGCAGCATGACACTGACATAGGGCAGCAAACCGGTGACAATCAATGCCCCGACGCTAAGCAGGATAATCGCCAGAGGCAGCAGCTGCCCCCGCTCTCCCCTTGCCTTTTGAAAGCTTACCCCACTCATTTTCCTCACTATGCGACCGTTCATTTATTGACTTACTCATTACGGGCTGGCGATAAATATGACCTGGTCGGTGGACAGGCTAAAAGTAGCACTGCCGGTAGCCACTACCTTCAGAGTTACCTGCCGCTGCGGCAGAGAGGTGACATAAGCCAGGGTAGCCGCATCCAGGTAGAAGGAGCGGGTAGTATCAGTATTAGCCTCAGTAAAGGTAAAGCCTGATGCCGGCGTAGCCGGGAAGCCAGCGGCACTGTCCTTAACATAGAACACCATGGTGATGTTGTTTTTGTCCGCTTTGCCGGTGAATCTGACCTCTATCTGCGAGATGGTGGGTGGTGCGCTCATAACCCCACTCGAGCACCACCAGTTGACCACCTTACTCCCGCCCACAGTGGCGCTATTGACCACGTAATAGCTCTGGTCAATATCATGGAGGGAGGCGCCATTGCCAGAAGCCAGAGAACCGCTAATTATGGTTGGGTTGCCCGAAACATAATATGTCTGGGAACCAGGCAGGGGCGGTGGGGCTGGCGTTTCTCCCGGCGGAGAGACCGCGTATTCTTCTCTGGGGCGCAGGGTAGCCACTACGGTTTCGCTTCGTGCTCTGTCACCCACCCCCGGGGCATCCTCAATCGTCGAGGTGACGCTGACAACGAGCTTATAGGTGGCGGGAGACCAGGTAAACTGAACATCGCTCTGGCCCAGAATTCTCCTCGCCACCGGCAGGCTGGTCTGTATCACGTTATCTTGCCTTTCCTCGCGGATGAGGGAGTCTGTGGCGGAGTCATAGCTATAGGTGACCTTACGGGTTATCATTGCTTCCGCCCTGAAGTCGCGCCACTCAAGGTAACCATACTGGGGAGCCGCTAAAGGAGTGAAGCTTTCCGCGGCATTGGCATCCCTGGTGAGCCAGTAGCGGGCGAAGGCGAGGTCTTGTTCTACCGAGAGCTTATTTGCCTGCCTCGGTGACCATTGCATCATCGCGGGCACCGCTGCTGCCGCCACCGTCATCAGCATACCAGTGATGGCTAGCCCAATTACAATCTCCAGCAGAGTAAAGCCCTGTCTGGCATGTTTTATCGCCCTCGCCTTTCCAATACCCATCTTCTATCCTCTCACCCGATACCGGCTGACAGCCAAACTGCTGTAAACGCCGCTAACCGTCACCATAATGAGCTGCACGGTCTCCTGAGTTGGCGTTGATTTGGGGGCAGCGTAGGTATAGGTGACCGCCGTTGCTGTCTGCACCTGAATAGTATAGCCCGACGGCGTGATGACAAGGGTGTAACCAGCCGCCGACTCAGAATACGGCTGGCTCTCGATATATTCCAACTGGGTCTGCGCAAGCTCTAACATCACCGAGCGGTCATATACATGGTCGGTGTTCGTGGTAATCGCCGACAGCCCACCGAGAACCAGCGGTATGACCAGCCCCATTAAAGCCAGGGCGACCACTATCTCAAGCAGGGTCATTCCCCTCTGGCTTATCACCGTTCCCGGTCGGTTACGCTGGCGCATTCTGCCTGTACCCCTGTCTTATTTTAGCACACTGTCGGTTGTAGGTTCTTTTAGTTGAACTGGTAACAATTAGATTTGATTGTTCCACTCAATGAATGTCTTATCTTGCCGGTTCTGGGGAAGTTCGCTGCCATCTGGATCTGCTCAGGAGAAGAGGCAGCATTACTGACAGGAGGCTAACCCAATAGCCGAGTATGCCCGCCCAGCCGTGATAGGCTCCCATTGCTTCTTCTGGCGTTCCGTTTTGCGCTATCCCAAAGACTGAGACGACTAGCAGGATTTTGAAAACTACCGCAACCGCAGGAACGGCACCAAGGAAAAGGGCACAGCGCGCCCAGGAGCGGTGTGTGAGGTACAGGACAGGCAGCACCAGGGTGTAGAGAGCGAGCATAATGTTCAAGCTACTGCACAAAGGGTCTATCGAATAAGCATTACCGCCGACAACTATCCAGGTGGCGTTTGCAGTCAGTCTCAACCCGACAGCTTCAGCCAGGGCCACTGAACCAGCCGCCACTACCTGCGCCATAAGGCCGGCAATTTGTTCGGTAAAGGGGAACGGTATCGCCAGGGTCAAGAATAGGATAGGGAACAGGAGTTGGCGAGTTACTTCCTTACCACAAACCACTAGAAAAACTCCGATTGCCAGCAACAGGAGTGAGTAGGCTGATAGCCAGGTGAGGTGCTGGAGCAAAGCCAGAGTTCCAAGGACAAGCCCAAACAGCACTACCGGGCTACCCTCTAACCAAGGACTGGCACTGGCAAATACCGGGCGCTTGCGGAATACCAGGAAGACCGAGATGAGCAGCACCAGCGACCCATGGGCGTAGAAGCGGTTCCCAGTGCCGAACCACTCCCCCCAGAGCCACTCCAGGGTAGGTAGGTACAAAAGGTACAGGGCTATCCCCAGGAAAACTGCCGTGCCTATTATCCAATAAGCCCGCCTCATCTATCGACTCCTGTTCAGTCTGCGGCGCAGTCTTGACACCCCGAGGTAGAGCAGGGCTGCCGCCAGGCCACTGCCGACCATGACATAGCTGCTCGGGTCGGGCAGGGACCTCCCGCCCGAGGTGGTGGGTGTGGGTGTAGTTGGACTTGGTGTGGGTGTGGGCGTATAAGTGTTGATTGCGAAGCTGGCGGCGATGGTATGGTTGGCCGTGACATTATTGAAGGTGTAGCTGGTAACGGCACCGACTGACGACCCATCAACCAGGACGTCGGCCACATGGTAGCCGGTATTGGCGGAGATGGTGAAGGTCTGGGCAGCGCCTGAGTTGACCGTCACACTACCGGAGGGCGTTATCGAGCCATTAGTACCGACACTGGCAGTGATGACGTATGTATTAACGGCAAAGCTGGCGGTGACTGCCTTATTACTGTTCACGGTGATGGTAGTGGGGTTGGTATTGCCACTCAGGTCACCACCCCAGGAGCTGAAGCTCCAGCCAGGAGCCGGTGTCGCCGTAAGTGTTACCACAGTGCCATAGGTATAGGTCGCCTGGTCAGGATTCTTAGCGACACTACCTTGGCCGGTGGTGTTGACCGTTAGGGTAACGGGCGGAGTCGTTATCGCAAGATACAGCCAATCTGCACCAACCGGAACGTTGCCACCCCCACTGTAGCTGGTACCCATGTATAGGTTCAATGACCCTGTGGGTATGTTTGCGGTATGGGTTGCTATCTGAACGTTGTCCACATAGAATTTTACAGAGCTGGAAGTGGCCTCTATCCTATATCTGACCCAGTCAGTGATTCTTTCAACCCGCGTCCCTGGGGGCAGTATGTACTGAGTTGTAGTTGCTATTCCTGAAGCGACAGTACGAGCTTCTACAGTATCTCGTGCGAGCGATATGAACTCGATGGCGTTGTTTGGATCTGTACCAACACGAAGACCTCGAGGTTGCCTGTCACCGTAAACCCCCGGATACCAGTGCGCTTCGGAGTAAGCACTTATAATACCCTCAAATATTACCATGGATGTATCCGTTAACGAGAATGCCTCTTTGCTTTTGACCAAGACTGACCCCGGACCACCGTAGCCGCTGCCCAGCATGAGCGAAGAACGCCCATTCCAGTCTCCTAAAATGTAGTATCCTAAGCCGGTGGTTGATACCTCAAACTTGGTAGTATCTAACGGTGGCCCGTCGAAATAGTCGTCAATAATTACTGTCTCACTTGTTTTGGTGGTGAAGAACTCGGAGCTGTTGAGAGCACCCGCCTGACTTGGCTGACTATATCCTGCAGCAATCAAGACTTTGCCATTTTGCAATCTCGTTGCCGTGTGCCCGGTTCGAAGACTGGACATGTTTCCTGCACTAGAAAAAGTTTGAAATACGGGATCATAAATTTCGGCGCTTGATAAAACCGGGCTGCCTGCACTACCGCCGGCAATGAGAACTGTACCATCCGCCATCAGCGTGGCCGTAGGTCCATTTCGCGCATTTATCAGGTTTGAGGTCGTTGTCGACCACAGGTTCGTGGCTGGATCCCAAATTTCGGCGCTTGCGAGTGGACCGGAATGGTATCCTCCCACTACGAGAACCTTCCCGTCTCTCAGTAAAGTGGCCGAATGACCGCTGTCCCTATTGATGGATAAATTACTGCCGGTGTATGACCAATTGCCTGAAGCTGGATCATATATTTCAGCCGATTTTTGTGTGGCATCATCGTAGCCGCCACCGATGACCATTATCCGTCCGTCGCTTAATGTCACCCCAGTGTGGTAAACACGTGCCAGATTCATCGGGTTGCCGGTGGACCAATATCCCGTTGTCGGGTTATATATGTCAGTTTGTTTTAAAACCCCAGAGGATGAACTACCTCCGGCGACAATTACCCTACCATCTGGTAACCGAGCAGCGATAGACAATTGACGGGCAGAGCCCGGCATCGGGTCAGTGGAGGACCATGTCTTTACGGCAGGATCATATATTTCGGGGCTATTAACGTAGCCGCCAGAATTGAAGCCGCCTGTGGCAAGCACTTTGCCGTTAGACAAAAGGGTCATCGTAAAATTCTGGCGGGCGGTGGCCATATTGCCCACAGCTGACCAGGAATTGTATACGGGGTTGGGGTCGTAGAGGTCCGCGCTGGTCAGGTAGGCGCCGGCGTACCCACCGGCGACAAGCACCTTGCCGTCTTGAAGCATCACGGCAGAATGCAAGCCGCGGCTTGCGGACATATTGGGCCCATTTGACCATGTGCCTCCAGAAGCAAATGCCGGCGCCGCCGGCAGCAACTGCAGCAGTAAAATCAGCGCCACCGCTACCGCCTTACTCCAACGACTTGCGACACTTTTCATGAGATTGGCTCTTTGTTCCAGCCTCTTCGGACTACCACCATGTATTCAATCGATAATTTCGAATATGGGAAGAGACTCGCCGAAGCGAGTCTCTTCCCAGGTGCTGAATTCTGTAGTTTTATGGATAGACGTTGGTCTGGAAGCCAATTTTGGTATCGTCCACCTTTGGTGTGGCAAGATTACGGTCATAGAGTATTGATTTTACCACACCATCAACATCAATGTACCAGATATAGCTGCCGTCTTGAGCCTGAGTAGATAGATTCTCAGTCTTGTAGGCAGACCTTACGGTATCCGTACCCTTCAGGTAGTTTTGTTCGTGTGCCGTGGCATTGTAAAGCTTCGTCACGTCAATTATGCCGGCCTTCACGGTAACGGCACCAGCAACAACCGTTGGTTTGCCCAAAACCCAGGGCGGTCCGGTGACAAGGGGCCAAGCGTTGCCGGACCGATTGCCAATATCGGTCCGGTAGGCATCAACTGCCGCCTGGAGTATATTTCGGTCAGCTTCCCAGGCTCTTTCCTTGCCCCGACCCACGAAACCGCTGACATTGGGTATAACAATCGCCGCCAGCACCCCTATCACCGCTAGCACGATAACCAGCTCAATCAGGGTAAAGCCCTTTTGTCCTCTTCTAGTAAATCCTATCTTCATCTCTTTTTACCTCTCTCTATATTCTTCATAGGTTTACTTAGTAGATCTGGGTGTAGATGGCTAAGTCGTCAGCTGCGCCAGGTACGCCAGATGAGGTGGAATCCGTCAACCGGTAGACCTCCAGGGTGCGGCTCTCATCCTGTGAACCAGGGTTGTTCACCTTCACCAGCCAGAGGAACTCGGCGAGTTTGGTGCCGACAACGGTACTATCTATGCCCTCGTCGTTATCCAGACCGACTGAGGACGGCTCCTTCAGCA
This sequence comes from Dehalococcoidia bacterium, assembly GCA_030691775.1. Taxonomy (GTDB): domain Bacteria; phylum Chloroflexota; class Dehalococcoidia; order Dehalococcoidales; family Fen-1064; genus JAURWL01. The sequence goes on along the minus strand of JAUYDN010000117.1, from coordinate 17,304 downwards.
AGAAGTCGGGAACGAAGAACGCGTCGTTAACGGTGCCGTCAGACTGCCATACCCTGGTGCTTGCAAGCCAGACGATCTCATAATAGGCTGGCACCTGTGCGCCTGGTAACACCGGGGCGTATGCGTAGTTGAGAATAGTCCCCAATTCTGTTGCGGTTCCCTTAGTGCCCTTTGTGATTCCGGGTGCAGTGCCCGCGGCTGCGACTATTATTGTCGTCCCATTTTTTCTAATGAGTGTCATGGTATCCCGCAGGCTGTATTTCGGGTTAGTGGCGAGGGCTTCCTCAGGGTACAGGGGGGTAATGCCCTTGTTCTGGAAGTTGTCCATAGCCTTCTGCGTGGCATCGGCATCGCTCTGCACCTGTGCTCCGATGCTGGTGCTCTTGGTGCCGGTTACGGCCGGAACGACGATGCTCATCAGCACCGCCAGAATACCGACCACCACCATCAACTCGACCAGCGTGAACCCTTTTTGTCCTCTTTTGAAAAGTTTCATTTGTGTTTACTCCCTTTTTTCTTTATTTTTGTTTCACTGTTCTTCAAGTTTGCCGGTTACCTCTTTCTCACTTTCTTCTACACTCACACTCCCTTCTTTCAATCCCTACTCCTCCCCACCACACCGTGTTTTCTCCACACGACCCTTTTCTTCATCATAGACCGGGATGCTAGCGCTGGCAATCCACGAAAAGAGTGATTTTGTGGATGGCTAAAAGTCACTCTTTAGAGTGATGTGTGAAAGGAGTTTCAGGACGGCATAAAATGTGGCGATACGGGACACTAAGAGGCATCGCTTTCGGGTACATTGTGAGTTCTGGCTTCATAGATAGCCGCCTGGGTCCGGCTCTTGAGGTGGAGCTTTGCCAGGATATTCTTCAAATGGGTCTTGACCGTGTTCACCGAGATAAAAAGTCTATCAGCAATTTCCTTATCGGTTAATCCCTCGGCGACAATGTGCAAGATTTCCGTTTCTCGGGGGCTTAATACGGTGGCTGCCTCTTCCGCCGGCTTGGGCTCTGCCCCCATCTCTGAAAGGAGCTTGGGCGCCATACCCGCTGAAATTATGACCCCACCCTCGGCGACGTGGGTTATGGCGCGCACCAGCTCGTCAGGGTCAGTCCCTTTCAACAGGTAGCCTCTAGCCCCAGCCCTGATGGCATTAAAAAGGTCATCGTCCTTCTCCGAGATGGTAAGCATGAGAACATTGGTCTTTGGTGCTTCCTTTAGCAAGCAGGGTATGGCTTGTAACCCGCTCATTTCGGGCATGGACAGGTCCATGAGCACAACGGTGGGATGGAATTCTTTCACTGCGGCAATTGCCTCCCGACCGTTGGTTGCCTCAGCCACTACCTTCATATTCGGCTGGGAGTTTATCACCGCGGTCACGCCCCGGCGGAACAGCGGATGGTCATCAACAACCAGAACGTCAATGGACTCCATGGCTCTATCTCCTTGGCACTTTTACTCTTACCTCTGTCCCCTGTCCGGGCGAAGAGGTTACGGTCAGAACGCCCCTAACACTGCTTGCCCTTTCTGCCATTATACTGAGTCCGGCTCCTTTTTGCCCCGGTGGAGAAAACCCCCGACCGTCATCCTTAACCACCATCTCCACGTTTTGCGGTGTGCTCTCCAGGCTGACCCATGCCTGACTGGCAGCGGCGTGCTTTCTGATATTATTCAGCGCTTCCTGGGCAATACGGAGAAGCTGAAGCTGAATCACGGGATCTAAGCCTGGTAGTCCCTTCGCTATGACCAATGTGGTCTTGATGCCAGTTCTTTTATCCAGTTTGTCTACATAGTCGTGTATGCCCGCAATCAGAGAGACAGGCTTCGCCTCTATGTTCAAAGAGTTCAAAGAATCGATAGCGTCTCGAGTGTCTTGATAGGACTCTGAAATCACCTTGTGCAATTCATCGACCTCGGCAAGCAGTTTCTCATCCGAAGAGGGTAGTTTCTTTATCAAACCTATTTTCATGTTGAGGTATCCCAGCGTCTGAGCGATATTGTCATGTATCTCCTGCCTGAGCCGCCTTCGCTCTTCAACTATGGCACCACTCAGGATGCGGCGGTAAACGTTCAAATTGGTCCGATAGGTTATGGTGGCGATAACAAAACAGAAAACACTGTAGGTCAGGACCAGTGTCAGGTAACGAGCCTGCAAAATATCAGCATAGATGAGACTGAGAGGAGACCAGCCCCTGTGTGCCAGGATAATATTCAGTGAGCTCAAAGTAGCCACGATAAGGGCTAATCTTGGCCCAAAGAAAAGAGCCGCGGTAATAACGGGGACTAGCGAATAGAGAAGAAACGGGCTATTAGCACCGCCAGTCAACAGGACGATAGTCAAACAAATCGCCAGCTCTCCACCCAGCATCATATAGGTCACCAGGTCCCTTTGCCAAAGGTGATAGCGCAAGACAACCCTCAGGATAGTGTAAACGCCAACAAAACTGATGATAATAAGCATACGCAAGCTTGTCAGAGGCTCTTCTCGGACGGGAGTGGTGGCAAGTGCCACTGCCAAGGCAAAGCTGAAGAAACGAAAGGTAGTGAGAAACAAGTAGATACCTTTCTCATAAGAATATTCACCGGGTAACAATCGCGAGAAGCCTTTCATCGCCTTAAGGTTTAGTCACCTCCTTCTGTTCAGGCAACTGATACTTTACCACCATAGTCTCAAATAGACGGTGATAATGTCTTTTCCCCAGAAGAGAGCAACGAGGGCGCCGAGTGAGAGGAAGGGGCCAAAGGGCATGGCTTCCTTGCGTCTTTTTAAGTGCAACAGAAGCAGAAAGCTGGCGACCAGACCACCACTGAGAAAGGCAATCATCATGGCAACTAATACTAATGGCAAACCGGTTGCCAGCCCTATCAGTACTGCCATCTTCACATCCCCCCAGCCCAGCCCGTGTGGGTAAAACAAAACAATAAGCAAAAACGGAATAGCGTAAATCCCGGCGCCACCGAGTGAACTAAGGAAGACTTGAAGCATGCTGTTTTCCCAGAACGGCGCTCTTAAAAAACCAAAACTTGACCAGAAAGGGGCAAGAATCAGACTTATTACAATTGCTGGATAGGTAATCTTATTAAGGATGAGACCATACTCCAGGTCAATAACCGCCAAGATAAGAAAGAGGCAAGTGTAAAATGCCAGCACCAGAAATTGAACGTCGAAACCGTAGGTTGCCACAACAAAGGCGAAAAGAAACCCGGTAGCCACTTCTACCGCCAAAATTCGCCACGGGATGGCGGCACCACAATAGCGGCACCTTCCTCTGAGCCACAGGTAGCTCACGACAGGGATAAGGGCAAGGCCTCTAAGCCGGTTACCACATGCGTCGCAATGAGAAGGTGGAGTGATAAGCGAACGTCCCTTGGGCAGGCGATCGATGCAGACATTAAGGAAGCTGCCCACGCAAGCGCCAAGGACAAAACCGAAGGCGGCAATCAACACGTTCATAACCCCTTGAGCACCAGACCAATATTAACTGCCAACTCAGCTTTGGGGAAGTCTTGAGGATAAATAAGAGGTGGTTCAAAGACAGCCACCGAGCGACCCAAAACCCTTTCCACCGCCGGGATAATATTGGGATTGAGAGAAACTGCCGAACCGAGAAGGTAGACAGGTATGTCAGGCGGCAGCGGGTTATCCGGGTTGCTCTCGTTATAGAAGGTCATGACAGTCTCCAAGGCATCAGTCACCAGTTCAGGAAGGGTCTCTATACTCCGGGGCGTCTCACCCAGGAATGTATTCCGTATGACCAGGGGTACACTATCTCTCATGATGGTGAAACCAAGACTGTAAGGCTCTACCGCAGCAATGATAGCCTGGGTTTGATTTACAGCTCGACTTAAGGCGAATGTGGTCGTCTCGACCTTATCAGGACGAAGCTTAGCCAACTTAAATGTCTCCATAAAGGCGGTGACTGGCTCCTTGGGTACGGATATGACCAGGAAACGCTGCCGGTCTATTCCACCTGGCAAAGGCTGCCAAAATAAGAGACTATTTTCAGCCGAATAGCCTATGTCCCTTCTTGCCTGCTGAGGAATAGCCACCTTGGGGTCAACCTCCTTGAGCTTGGGTAGCTCCATAGGTCGGCACACGGAATGAAAGGCGGGAAGAGAGGCAAACACCCGGTACCGGCCACTGAATTCCTTCTTACCTAGGGCAGTTTTAATCACGCCAGCCAGCCCCTGAGAATCCACGACAAAACCTCCCCTTAAGAATCCGGGGTTCATGGGTATAGTCGCCCATGTTATTACCTTCTCACCCTGGCAAGCCAGGAGTTTCAAACTCATACTCTCGATAACTACGGAGAGAAGATTCTTACTGGTGAACAACGTTTCCCATATCACCCTATTACCTCGAAAAGGGGAAGCCAAGACTCTAGCCCTGGCTGTAATAGATAAGCAATTCCAATTTCATCTGCCATACGTTTTCCTTTTCCTCGACTTTAGTGATAACTATCTTCTTGACTGCTGGAACCACTGAGGTATGAGACAGAGCTTCAATAAAACTGATTAGAGCCTCTGTCGTGCCCTGAACATTAACACTGTGCTTTATTGCTGCATATTTCCTTGCTTCCAACGCCACCGTGGTATACTCAAAATCCCAGCTAGTGATGGCAATATTGGCACTCTTGGCGTTCTGGAGGAACTGGTTAGTAACAGCTAGCGCCGCCGCTTCGTTGGGCAAGGTCTTCCCCGTTGACCTTTGTGAGCTTGAGGTGAGTTGTTCCAGGTCTTTCAAGTTTAGGTCTGCGGCTCTAACGCGAGCCTCCAGCCTCGTCTTCTCCCGCTCCGTTTCACCGTTCATTCGGAACACGGAAAAAGACACTATCGCTCCTGCCAATAGCACTATAACCAGGACAATCTCTATTGATGAAAGCTGCCAACGCTTGAACATCTATTTTCCTGTCATCCTAACGACGACTTCTAGTGAGAAAGAGACAGAGGAGCCAGCACTCGCTGACTTCAAGAGTGTAATCTGGGAGATCAGCGGGGAAGCGAGAATGCCGTAGTAGTAGTCCAAAAGTGTCCGATAATCTGAGGCAGTACCAGTGGCAGTTACCCGCTCTGCACTCTGATTTAGTGAGGTTAACTGTACTCCCCCGGGCTTGGACTGATAGAAGATAGCGATGACCGCAGACCAATTAGGCTGCTCCATACCCAGTGCCTTCCAGTCTTTGTCCAAACCTCCAACCCTCTCTCTCAGTGCTTTCAAAGCTGCTTCTAGCGTTGCGGCATCCTTTCCCTGGACATTAGCTATTATGGCGATTTCCTTATCTATCTGCTGCATCTTCCGCTGAGCAGTGTCAATAGCCGCTTCAAGGCTGGACTTTTGCTGATTGAGATTCCGGATAAGAAACGCCTCAGCTACTATCACTATGACAAGCAAGAACCTAAGAGATAGACGTCTGAAGGAAACAGTTGGTTTTCGGTGTTCCAGCGGCACGAGGTTGAAGTTTGGCACCCGCCGATAGTCTTTTCTTTGTTGCATTAACCTTTCCCAAGTCTCCAAATCTTATCACAAGCTATCCGGATTGTCTATTAATGTATCTGAGGAATCAAGGAATATATAGAAGAGAACACGGCAATGGCAAAAAAGGCGATAAATAAGCCAACAACTAATATGATGACTGGCTCAAGCATAGCTGTGGCTCCAGCGGCGACTTTCTCTGTTTCCTGTTCGTAGAAAGTCGCCAGCCCTCTCAAATTCACTTTGAGATTACCAGTCTCTTCGCCAATGCCAACTGACTGGGAAAACAACCGTTGAAAAATCCCTTGTTTCAGAATCGCTGACTCAAACCGGCTCCCGCTCACTACTTCCCGATGAACTTGGGTCAATGCATTCCGGAAAACACTGTTATCTGTGGCGGCAATGCTAAGCTGTATCGCCTCGGCACTGGGTACTCCCCCGCTCAGCATAGTTGCCAGGCTCGAACAGAGCCGTGCCATCTGATTAAGATAGACTACTCTACCCACAACCGGCGTTTTAAGGATAATGGCATCCCAGCGCTTTCTACCGCCCGGTGTCCGGAAGTATTGCCAGCCGAGCACAGTCAGCACTATCCCAGCAGTAAGGATATACCTGCCATAGTCTCGGCTAATGTCACCAACAGCAACCAGCAGCCGGGTAGCCAAGGGAAGTTCAGCCGAATATTCCTTCAACAGTCCAGTCAGTGCCGGGAGGGCAACGGTTATGAGTATAGTCGCAGCCACCACGCCTACAGTAAGCACAAAAGCCGGATAGACGAGCGTTTTTTTGATTTTCCCGACGATAGCTGCTTGTCTCTCCATGTAAGCCAATATCTCAAGAAGAATTTTTCTTAGCTCCCCTGTCTGCTCAGCAACCTGAATTAAACGAATATAGAAAGAGGGGAAAATAGATGGTTGCCTAGCACAGGCCTCGGAAAAGGCGAGCCCTGCCTCGACGTCCTGTAATAATGACCGAATAACCTCCCTGAGTGACGGCTTCCCCTCCTTTTCATGAAGTATCCTTAGCGCTGGAACAAGACCAATTCCAGATTCAAGGAGTGAGACTAGCTCGCGAGTAAAAATGACAATATCTTTGGATTTAACCCCAAAAAAGGTGGGCATAAGCTTGGACAGAGAAAGGGCTTCCCGCCGTTTTGCCAAACGAAGGACAACCAAATTAGATGCCCACAGCGCTTCTTGGGCTCTTTGGATAGAGTCAATCTCTAAAATTCCGGTTACCCGCTCGCCGCTTTCATTATAGGCGATATATTCAATTGCCATACTGATGTTCCGCCTTGCTTTGCCACACTAGCACTGGATAGCCAGCTTCCATTTGCCTTTTAATCAGTAGTAAAAACACTACGCAGTATTTCGCTCAGGGTGGTCAATCCCTCCTTAACTTTGCGCATCCCGTCCTGCCGCATGGTAATCATCCCATCCTTCACGGCTCGCTCTTTTATCACCGATGCAGTAGCCCGTTGAATAATCAAACTCCTTATTTCTTCAGTCACCGGCAACACCTCGAATACGCCAATTCTGCCCAGGTAGCCAGTGAAGGAGCAGGTATTACAGCCCTGACCAGAATAAAACTCATCCGCCGACTCCTTCATCTCCTGCTCATAGGCTAAGGCCTCAGTTGCCGTTGGAGCAACGAGTCGTTTACAGTCAGGGCAAACTTTGCGAACCAGGCGTTGGGCGACGACGCCGACGAGGCCGGTAGAAACAGCGAAAGGCTCGACACCAAGGTCAAGAAGACGAGTTACGGCACTACCTGAATCATTGGAGTGTATTGAGGAAAGCACTAGATGACCGGTATTAGCTGCCTGAATAGCCGTTCTGGATGTTTCTATGTCCCTGATTTCACCAATCAGGATGATATCAGGGTCCATTCGCATAATGGCACGGAGTCCAATGCCAAAGTCAATGCCAGCGGCCGGATTAGTGTCAATTTGCTGAACGTTTTCAAAGTGGTACTCCACCGGGTCTTCAATAGTCATAATGTTTCGCTTACCATCGGCAAGAATGTTCAGAGTAGCATAGAGAGTGGTTGTTTTGCCTGACCCGGTTGGTCCGCTGACTAATATCATTCCCAATGGATAGCGAATCAGTCTGTCGTAGACTTGCCGGGCTGATTCCACCAGCCCCAGTTCCGCTATGTCAAAGTGAATGCTACCTTTGTCCAACACCCGGATTACCATCATCTCGCCGTAGGTAGTGTCAACGCAGGCAACTCGAAAGTTGACCTCCCTCTCACCGAAATTGAGAGTGAAGGAGCCATCTTGTGGACGTCTTCTTTCCGAAATGTCCATATTTGCCATCACCTTTATTCTGGACACCATGTTCTGATGAATCCCTAACGGTATGGTGTGTACAGTGTGTAGTACACCATCAATACGGTAAAGCACCTTGGCCGAATCAGCTGTCGGCACGACGTGAATATCAGATGCGCGGCTCTTGACGGCTTGAAGGGTAAGTATCTCTACCGCTCGGACAATGGGTGCATCACTCACTCCCTCTAATACCGCCACCGGACCAGCCAGCGCCCTAGCTGGAGCAGCTTCCGTAATTGTTTTAAGGGTTTGACCAAGCTGCTGGGCAACCTGCGAGGTCGGTTTATAAACGACATCAAGCATATCGCCAACTTTGGTATCTAGCGGCAGCATTGGCCTTACCGTTTTCCTCACCATCGCCGAAACAGTATTAATAAGTTCAAAATCATTAGGACTTTCCATCGCCAGTTGCAAATCTCCACCGGGACCTAGAGCCACTGGTAAAACCTCATGCTCACGAGCGAATTCCTCAGGTACGAGCTCCAGTACCTTGGGGTCAATCTCTATCTGCCGCAGGTTGATAACGGGCACCTTGAGATGAAAACTTAAGGCAGTAGTGAGAACCTCCCTGGAGATAAGACGTTGCTCCTGTAAGACATCGGTAAGCCTCTGTCCTTTAATATTAGCTATCTGACGAGCCTGCTCTAGCTGCTGAGGAGTGAGGAATCCCCCCTCCACCAGAGCTTGTCCCAAACGCTCTTGAAATGGTTTGGCTTTTTTATCAACCATTTGTCACCCCCAATTCCGAACTGCTATGCATTGCTTGAAAGTAATCTCCTTCCCGCCGATTGCCTTCTCCCGCCGTACAACAGCGGTGCAAGTAAAGCTCACTCTACGACCCACTTATTCCAGTTTGGCGGGGCAACTACTGGTCGAGTGCTCCTTGCCCGAGAATCCCTTTTCAGAATCTCAATCTTATATGCTCCTACCGTAGCCGGTGTAAAACTAAAATTGTACTTCAGGGTTCCACTCCAACTCATCGCGGGATAATCCTCAGGTGCATAAACGGTCAGGCTCCACTTATGTTGGATGGCATAACTTTCCTTCCATATCTATGTATCCGCTAACCTGCTCTCCAGAGTTGAGGTAGTGCTCGAAGCCCTTGAAAGAATCAGTGTGTCCACCTCACATCGGTTGCTGTTTTGCCGACGCGCCGTTCGATTGCCTTCAATCTAGCCATGAGTTCTTTCTGCCTGGCTGACCGGGGAATATAGCCATCGACTATGAGTTTATCCAACTTGCTCCAACCCTTTTCGCCGTAGCCCAAGATAACCACAACGGGTATGTCCAAGTTCTCCTGCAGGTAACGGCAAACTTTAGATGCTTGCGGAGCGTCCACATCCACCACCGCCAGCGACACGCTCTCCTCCAAGCCGACCACGCTGTCTAAGCCCCCGCTGATGTCAATAACTTCGTGCCCTCCAGCGAGCAATGCCGCCTTCACTCTCTCGGTTGCGCAATCGTAACCGTACAGTAAAACCTTCATAATATTCCCCACCTCAATTTTATTATAAGCCGCGTTGGTAAAAAAACGGTTACTGTCAAGGGTAAAAAAGTTACAAATCGGTTACAGATGGTTACAAATTTCGCGATTTTTTAACCTGCCCCAGTTTGAGTGTACTAGAGACGCCACCAAATTTGATATTTTCCAGGCACGATTCCTGGGACAAAATCGGGCGAAAGGGGGGCTGGACTTCTGGGTTCCTCCCAGACTGAGAGGTTTACTTTTTCCAGCGAGCGGGGTTTTCGGGGAAAAAGGGGCTGTTGCATCTTGAATTGCAGAACAGATAAGCTCATCGACCATAAGACATTGCTCGATGACGGACTGGAAATTGCACTTTTCATCTTTGTTGTGAAATATCTCATACTTGAACATTAACACTTGAAAAATATAAATCTTGTCAAGCGTGGTGACTGTGTTAAAATAAGACCATTCCCAAATGTCCTAGGGTAACCATATGGCAAGAAGAACCATTATCCATATCGACCTCGACTCTTTCTTCGTCTCGGTGGAACAGGTGCTCAATCCCGAGCTCAAGGGCAAACCCGTCGTGGTCGGCGGCAGGCCCGACCGGAGAGGGGTCGTTGCGACAGCTTCCTACGAAGCACTAGCCTTCGGTCTTCACTCTGGTATGCCACTGGTAACGGCCGCCCGATTATGCACGGAGGCCATCTTTATCGAAGGGAACTTTGCCAGATACCGCGAATTCTCACGGAAGTTCATGGCGATCCTGAATGATTTCTCTCCTTTTATGAGCCGGCGGGCATCGACGAAGCCTACCTGGATGTGACCGGATTCGAATCGATACACGGTTCCATCCGGCAGATGGCGGCCGCCATGAAGGGGAGAATTCGGAGCGAACTGGGGCTCTCGGCTTCCATCGGCACCGCCAGCTGTAAAGTGGTGGCCAAGGTCGCGTCGGACCTCTCCAAGCCGGATGGGCTCATCGAAGTGGCGACTGGTGAAGAGCGCGACTTCCTGGCGCCGCTGCCCGTAGACAAACTGCCCGGAGTCGGGAAGCAGGCCGTGAAGGTCATGAAAGGCCTGGGCATACATACGATAGGCGCACTATCCCGAACACCTTCTCATACCTTGAAAAGCCGTTTCGGAACCGCCGGCGAGGCTAAGTCCATCAGTAGAGAAACCACTTTCGGAGAGGACACCCGCGACCGTGTGTTACTGGAAGCGACTTTATGGACTCAAAGCGAGAAGGTAGGTGCCGACCTTCGGAAGAAAGACAAACAGGCAAGATGCGTAACCCTGAAGGTGAGATACGCTGATTTTTCGACAATTACCCGCAGTCACACACTTCGAGAAAACGTCGGTACCGATCAGGCTATATTTGAGACAGGGGTCAAGTTGCTTGAGCAGGCACTAACGATGGAAATGCAAGCGGTGCGGCTGATTGGGATTGGCGTATCGAACCTGGTGGAGCCGAGCCGGCAGGCGACACTGTTCACTCCCTCCGCCCGGAAGCTGGAGGGCAATACGGCTGAAGGATATTCTAACCCAGTGATATAAAATAGCAAAGGCAGCCCCTGTTTGTTTGCCCATCTTCATAACGATTGGTAGAGAAATCTACCGATTTCTGAATACTCACTTGAATAAATCCTGGCTGTCTGTCTCATGTACCCTCCATGGCCGACCCCAACTATCTATACTCAACCTATACTATTCAATCAATCTATACGCTCGAACAAGAATAACGCAGCCCCGGAATACAGGTTATTTTTTCCTTGCACAATATTACCCTTCAGGGCGACCCGGGGCAGGTAAAAATGAAGGAAAACGGAGACCCAGGTGGTGACCCCTCCCCATAGGGTATATGGCTCCCTCTGAATGCCCTGCCTGCATAGCTAGACAATGCGGAAAACTGCACAGATTGGAGGTAGCTCCAGCATGGCTAATATACAGGTAATGAGCAGAACATCTGCCGAAAGTCAAGCCCGCATTTAGCTCCGTAATTCGTGAATTCAGAAAAGCAGATGAAGCTATACAGATTCGCTGTTACAGTCACCTTCCAGGTGGTTGAAAATTGTAATACTCTGTAATACCATACACTTATGGCAAAAGTAGTAGCGACATTCAAATTAGAAGATGGGATTTACTCAAAGTTGAGAGGGATAGCCGAGAAAGAGGGCAGAGGAGTTTCAGAGATTCTAAAGAACCCGAAGGGCAGAGTTCCACGTGCCGAGCACGTGGGTGAATGTAAAGGGGGAGAATATTCAGTTCGTTTTACAATCATAGCACACCCAGCTTTAAGTCAAGCGAAGCTTGCGTCATTAAGTGCCACGAGCTTGGCTCGTGGGTATCTACGAGAAGCTTTGACCGACTGGCTACGGAATAAAAAGAATATTTCTACCCCTGACTTTGTTGCCTTCATAAAGGAGCAAAAGAACATCGGTAGAAGCTGGTCAGAAATATCATCTCTCGTGCTCGAACGATATGGGATTTCGTTGAATAAGGAACAATTGGAATCTCTTTCGAGTTAAGGGCAAGTATTACGGTGTGAGATTGTTTATTAACTCACCTCAAAATAGCTCTCAAAGCTCTATTCAAGTTTACACAGGTTGGGTATACTGAAGCAAAAGGTATGAGGTGAAGGATGGCAAAGGTAAGATGCAAAGAAACTGCGGCAGACTCGTTCTTTGGTAATTTCCTCTACGATCAGAAAGTATCGCAAGGGCATTTCCTGCGGAAGCTCAATGAGGTTATAGCGTGGGAGCGGTTCACGAAGAAGCTTCTGGTCCATTATAAAGGCAAGGGACAGATTGGGCAGGCGCCCTATGACCCCACCCTAATTTTGAAGATGCTCTTACTCAGCTATCTGTGGAATGTATCAGAGAGGATGGTAGAAGAACTGACGAACGACAGCCTGTCAGTCGGTCTGTTCCTGGGGATAGGGGCTAATGAGAGAGTGACTGACCACTCGACACTAACGCTATTCAAGAATCGGCTTATCCAGAATGGGGGGATAAGAATCTATGAGGAATTGTTCGATGAGATTATCAAGGTTGCACAGGAAAAAGGTGTGAAGTTCGGCAAGCTTCAGATAGTGGACAGTGTGCATCTGGTAGCCGATGTCAATATTACCAAAGACCGGCAGAGACAGAAAGAAGGCAAGCCGCCACGTGACAAAGATGCCCATTGGGGCGCCAAGGGAGACAAAGTGGTGGAGACGGTGCATGGGCAGGAGAGGAAGGTGGAGTACTTCTACAGAACCCGAAGGGCAGAGTTCCACGTGCCGAGCACGTGAGTGAATGTAAAGGGGGAGAATATTCAGTTCGTTTTACAATCATAGCACACCCAGCTTTAAGTCAAGCGAAGCTTGCGTCATTAAGTGCCACGAGCTTGGCTCGTGGGTATCTACGGGTATAAAGACCAGGTCAGTCTCAATGCTGAGACAGGGCTGGTGACAACTGTAATTCCCGGACGTGCCGACGAGTATGACGGGCACAAGTTCCAGAAGTTAGTGGACAAAGACTTGAAGAAAGGGATAGAGATCGAGACTGTAGCCGCCGACAAAGGCTACGATGATGGCGACAACCACTACTATCTTGAGAAGAATAAGATAAACTCAGCGATAAGGCTCAAGAAAAGCCGCACCCGGAAGAAAGACGCTCATAAAGAGAGCTGGCTTAAGCTCGAGGCAAGTCCGGCCTACCAGGAAGGGTTAAAGCAACGGTATCAGGTGGAAAGGAAGTTTGGAGAAGCGAGGAAATGGCACGGATTCAAGCAGTGTCGGTATACTGGACATCTCAGACACGCTATTCAGAGCTACTTCACCTTCATGGCGCTCAATTTGAAAAGGCTGGTGAAATTGCTGACCGGAATCGCCTTCAAGGGTGAATCGAGGGGATGGGTTGGGGTAACTATGCCCATTGCATGACTTGAGGGTAAAATGAGCCTACCAGGGACTAAAAAGATGGTAAAAAATGTCTGAATTTTCGCCCGATACTTGAAACGAACCCATCAGAAAAGGAACACTCCGCCAAAATATCAGTTTCTAAACGACCTCACGGTGTAATACCGACCTTAAGCTATTTCTTAGAATCCACGGTTTACGGTAGCTCACTGATGTGTGGTAATACAGGACAGTCTCTTCCAATACAAGATGAGCCTGAACGAAGCCGATTGGATTCGTCCACAAGAGAGCAGCTATCGGTTTGTTTAAACAGCTTGGAACGTGCTTTAACCATCCTTTCTGCATATTTATTATCGCTCATTTGGTTTTCCACTGCATCCAGCTGGTCTAAGGTTATACCCGGACGCAGGTAAGTTTCCACTCGTGGTAGTGATTTTAGTTTCTCGTAGGGCGTTTTGATCTTCTCATAGGGATATTTTTTCTTCACCTTACCTTTCTCGTCGATAGTCACCACCGGGAAGAAACAGGGACGGTGGAAATTGATGTAGGGATTTAAGTTGTCCCGGTGATACACGTTAAGCAAGTCGGCACCGGACTGGGGGATATACATGTATCCCAGGTTCTTACGTATTACCGCCCCATTCTTGCTCTCCACTAAACCATTATCATTGGAGCGTCTGGGTCTGGACCTGGTGAACCGGATCAGAAGTCTATTAAGTAATCTGGCCACTATCCGGTTAACGTATTCACTGCCATTATCAGAGTGAAATCCCCTGACCTGAAAGGGAAATTGATTTAGCATGTTTTCTAATAGGGGTGCCAAATCGTATTCGGCTATTCTCGACACTGAGGCCACGATTTCCCATTGGGTGACTTCATCCACCGCATTGATATGATAAACCCCTTTTTGGCGTTCGTGGTCTCCCTGGTGTACGGTATCGATGCGAATGTGTCCCGGTTGTCCTTGCGTCTCCGGCTTAGCGCGTTCACCAATTCTGACAGACACCGGTCGCGTGTGCGTGAAACGCTTTCCCCGATAGCGCTTGCTCTGACGCAGATTATAGATTTGAGCCACCGATATTCCAGCCAGATTCTGAAATTGATTATGGCCATACACCCCATATTCCCGTTCCAGTATCTTCTTGGTGGCAGGTCCACTTAACCAGCCGTGTAATTCATCAGTCATCGCCAACAAAGCGACTTCAGACAGCGTATACTTCTGGGGAAAACGATGCCGGCAGTATTCCGTCGGCTTGATTTTGCCTGACTGCTGGTACCGCCATATCAGCCGGTTGACCTGTGCACGGGAATAGCCGGTCACTTTCTGGACATATTGACGTATCACGCCTTTACCGGCTTTCTTGAGCCGCGGATATTTGAATTTCTTTAATACCTCCTCCGTCCAATGATACTTTTCTTTGAGATGTAGTCCATTGAACTCTATTCCTTGACTGCTTGCTACAAATTGCTTGAGTTGTTCCAATGTCCGTAGTCGTTTGTCATCCATATTAAGCCGCATGTTCCAATCATAAACGAATCTGTATCTATTGAGACTCATCTTGTAGTGGAAATAAGAGCTTCGTTCAGGCTCATCTTGTATTGGAAGAGACTAGGACTTGACAACTATGATAGCATAGTGCTATCATAATCCCATCATCGTTAGGAGCATATGACTATGGCTAATAATCCCTTCATTTCCATTCGAGTGCCGCCGGAGATTATCAAGTCCCTCGATGAAGTCGCGGTACAGCGTGGTATTACCCGACCAGCGTTGATAAAAGAGCTGCTGGCAAACTGCCACTCCTTCTATCGCTTCATTGAGCTGGAAAAAGCGAGGCAGCAAACTGACAAGATTACCCTTGATGGCAACCTGTCCCAGTGGATATTGAATCACATGCCGGAGAACATGACCCCGGAGTGGGTTCATTTTCTCGGCGAGGTAATGCATCACGTGGCGGATAACATGGTTGACCAGGCAAAGGGGAAACCGGAGTAAACAGGATTGCAGGCTGTAATATGAGGAGGCGTACAATGGAAACGGAACAATGGTTGGAAGATGCCGTGCTAACGACAAACAGGTCATTGTGTTTAGTACCTGCCAGTGTTTTGCGGCAGTCTATCAAGTCTTGCCGTGAGTACGGTATTTCATTGGCGTCTGTAGCAGGCGCAGGCAATCAGATGGGTCTGATTGATGGGGAAAAGGTGACCGAGCTACAGGAAAGAATCCCAGAGCCAGCCAAGGCACGCCCTCAACCGAATGATGTACGGACTACCAAGCAAACATGCCGAGTGGAGATAGAGTCCTACCGCTTCTGGATAAACTGCATGATGGGGGCGACAAAAGAAATGCCTGTAATTTTTGATTTGCAGCCAACCGACCAAAAAACCGATGAAAAGATCAGAAGAGTTCTGGGTGACCTGGTAGACCGGGTTAAACATGATGGAAAAGAATCTCACTAGGGAGGCGAAAATGGAAACGGGGATAATTCTTCTTCGTGAAAGCGCCGAAAACCTGCTAGAGGGCTATGGCAGTGCCATACAGGAATCTGAAGCCCGCTCCTGGGCTGAGAAAAAGCAAATTCAGCCGGTGGGAACTGAACTCATAGTGGAGACAGGAAGGACATGGAACCGGGAGAGGTTTGAAGCGGCAATAGACCAGTGCATCCAACGCCATAAGTCAGAAAGAGTGAACTGGGTCATTTTCCCCAGGGTGGATAGGGACGCCAGAAAACAGATTCCATTCTGGTATTACATAGGGCTACTTGATAGGGAAGGAATGAAAGTCGGCTTTGCCCGAGAAGATACTACCACGCAGGACCCACCCGAGAAGCTCTTTATGCTGTCCCTGCATGCCTATAAAGCCGAGGCCGATGGTAATACCATCGTAACCAATCTTTGGAATGGTAAACTACGCCGGGCTAAAGAGGAAGGGCGTTTCCCATCCTGGGACGGTGGCTTGTGGCCATACCAATATGTCTATAGCCGCAAGAGAAAAGGCGGGGGAGTCCGTGAGCTTATTCCGGAGAGAGCTGAATGGTGCCGGAAGTGGTACGAGTGGCTCCGGCAAGGCATGAAGGGAAATGAAATGGCAGAGAAGATGAACCAGTCTCTAGTACCTCCTCCCAGAGGTAAACGCTGGTGGCGGCGCACCATATTCTCTATTTTGAGGAACCCGGGACTGCGGGACAAGGCAACTTGGGCCGGTATTCCCTTAACTGGTGCGAGTCCCGCTATCTTCACGGAAGAGGAGGGCAGGGAAATCGACTATATTCTCAAGGACAATCTGGAAAAGGCTAAACGAAACTCGAAGGAATACTATGAGCTTTCTCAGCACGTTTTCTGCGAGTGCGGAGCCAAGGTCTGGGGGGAAAGGAACAAGATACATACCCATATTTACATCCGCTACGTTTGTCCTCAGTGCGGCCGTTATGTAGACAAAGTTTACCTTGAGGCGTTAACCAGGACTAAGCTCTTATCCGCTTTCGCTGACCCTGACAAACTGAAGACATATCTTAATGGTCAGGAGCGGGATGATACAGACCTGATAAAGGCTCGTCTAATTGATATGGATAAACAGATTGACCGCCGGTTGACCGTTCTGCATAATCTAAGGCGACAACATGCCTGGGGTGATCTGACCGATGATGAATATCAGGGCGAAAGAGATAAGGTCAAAAATGACCTCGCGAAGTTGCAGCAAGACAGAGAAGAACTGCAAAAGAGCTTCGAGACTACTATCGACATGGAGAGAGATGCGAAGATATTGGACCGGCTTGCTGACCAAATCGGTGAGAGGCTTGCTCTCAATGATGGTGAGGCACTAAGGCGATTGTATGACACGCTTAAGCTTAAGATAACGCTCACTGCAAAAGCCATTCCTTTTAGTTCTAGAATACCCCTGGAAGAGTTGGATGTTGTGGAAGCATCTTCACAACGTTACTCCCGCCTAATGACTTCAGGTATGTAAGGAAGCCTTTACGCCCTATCGTGAAGTCCATCATCACCACCCTTTCGGCTAGTGCTCTGGACAGGGCGTTTGCCAGTATCGCCTTATGTGCGACAAATCCCTCACCTGAACGCTTGCCCTCAATATTCAATTGTTCTATTGGAACACCCCCTTTTAGCAGTCTAGG
>JAUYDN010000063.1 GCA_030691775.1 Dehalococcoidia bacterium | reverse complement strand
ACGGGGTAAACTCCGGCTGGAATCCAGTATCGAATGCCAATGAATTTTCACTGTTGTTTCCTGGATTCCGTATCAAGTACGGAATGACAGGGGGTCATTAAAGAATAGTAAATCATGAAAACCGTATCAGGAAATTTCTTTAACAGCCTCCGTTAAGGATGGAACAAGCTTTAGAGTTTTCTCTTTGTTTGTGCTAGACTTCTCTTATCAGGGGAGACAACCTTTGAAAAAAATCGGTATCCTTTTTCACCCGCTGAAAGAGTCCGCTATTGCGCTTGCCGCCGACCTGGAGAAATTCCTGGCGGCGCAGGGCATCGCCGTTTGGACGTGTTCGGCCTGGGAATGCGAGCACGTACGCGGCAAAATTCACGGCACCGACCTTATTCTTACCGCGGGAGGAGATGGCACAATCCTGCGCGCCGTAAACGCTATCGCTCCCGGCAAGACTCCAATTACGGGTATCAACCTCGGCAATGTGGGTTTTATGACAGAGTTCGCCGTCGAGGAGGCTAAGGACAAGCTCCGGCACCTGCTGGAGGGGGAAGGGTGGATCGATGAGCGCGCGGTGCTGGAAGCAACAGTCAAAAATACCTCGGGCAAACTGTTGGGCAAACACTATGCCCTGAACGATGTCGTACTGGCGCGTGGTAGTGTGGTACGCGTGGTACATATCGAAGCGTTCATCGATGACCAGCCGTTGACCACTTACAAAGCCGATGGGGTCATCGTGTCCACCGCCACTGGTTCGACCGGGTATGCGCTCGCCGCCGGCGGTCCCATCCTGCACCCGCGCGCAAAGGAAATAATGCTCCTGCCGATTATGCCGCACATGAGTGCCAGCTACCGGCTGGTATTACCGCCAGATACAACGATACGCCTCCGTTTGGAGACTGTGTACCCTGCCAGTCTGAGTATCGATGGGCATGTCAATCTGAGTGTTGAGACCGGCACGGAAGTTACCGTGAGGCGTAGCGCTCATACAGTCCGGTTTTTGCGGTATCATCCCCCAACGGAGTTTTACGGTTCGATGGAAAAGCGCTTGAAAGGAAAATATTAACGTGGCACAGAAAACAACCATCAAGGTGGATAAAGCCAGAATCGCGGACGTGCCCCAGATGCACAAGCTTATCAACTACTTTGCCGACCGCGGTGAGATGCTGGCGCGCCCGCTGAGCGAAATCTACGAGAATATCCGTGATTTCTACGTTGTGCGCCGGGGCAGGAAGGTTATCGGTTGCGCTGCGCTCCACGTGATGTGGTCCGACCTGGCGGAAATCAAATCGGTTGCTGTTGCTGAAGACCGGCAGGGTCAAGGAATCGGCGACCAGCTCATCGATGCCTGCCTCAAGGAAGCCCGCGAGCTCGGCATCGGCACCGTCTTTTGTTTCACCTACAAGCCCGGATTTTTCCAGAAGTCCGGCTTCGGTGAAGTGGACAAGATGACCCTGCCGCACAAGGTGTGGACGGAATGCCTGCGTTGTCCCAAGTTCCCCAACTGTGATGAAACAGCGATGACCCTGCAAATGCAGACTAAAGAGAAAAGATAGCCAGTGCTTGACTCCATCTCTGCTTATCTGGGTGTGGTGCTCATCGGTCTCCTGCATGGACTGGAGCCGGGACACGGCTGGCCGGTAGCCGTCCTCTACTCGATGCGAAAGAAAAACTCCCTCTTCAGCGCCACCGTTAGCTCGAGTCTCATCGGATTTGCGCACCTGTTCTCTTCCCTCGCGGTTGTCATTGCCTTTGTATTATTGCGCGGCTGGCTCAAGTTCGATGCTCCGTGGCTAAAATACGTGTCATCCGGTCTCCTGGTAGTGCTGGCAATCAGAATGTTCCTGGAAAAGCCGGACGCGCTCAAAGAGCAACACGGCCATATACATGAAGGCAAGCCCGATGTGGAACACGAGCACCCGCATGAACACGATAGGTCGGGGATTCATACCCACCAGCATAAACACTCTGTGGGAGTTGTTCTCAGCCTCTGGGGACTTGCCACTTTCGCTTTCATTCTCGGCTTCGCCCACGAAGAGGAGTTTGCCCTGCTGGCGCTGGTTGCCGGCGGCGTCAACGCCTGGGTGTTGATGCTGGCATATGGAATTGCAGTCCTGATTAGCCTGGTCATCGTCACATTGACCTGCGTCAGGCTGTTCAAAAACCTCCAGCCAAAGCTCGTACGCTACGAAAAATACGTGCCCAAAATTGGCGCCGTAATATTGCTGGTTCTCGCGGCTGTAATTCTTTTCTGGGGATAATAGTATGCACGAAAAGACGACACGAAGTAAGACACTCTACCAGGGGCAGGTAGTGACGCTCCGGCTTGACACTGTAACGGCGCCCGATGGCAAAGAGTCCACCCGCGAAATAGTGGTGCGGAGCGATTGTGTCGCCATCGTGCCGGTGGATGAGAAAGGCAACATTCTGCTGGTAAGACAGTACCGCCATGCTATCCAGAAGGAGTTGCTGGAGATACCGGCGGGCAGTATCGAACCGGGAGAAAAAGTGGAAGATGCGGTGCGGCGGGAGATGCAGGAGGAGACCGGCTTTTTACCGCAGAAGCTCGTGAAACTTGGTGGATTTTACGCCTCGCCGGGCTACTGCACGGAATACCTTTATTTGTACCTCGTCACGGACCTGGTGCCCAGCCGGCTTTTCGCCGAGGATACGGATGAAATCAGCCTGGTGAGGACGCCGGTGAAAGAAATCCCGGCGCTCCTTGCTTCCGGGCAAATCTGCGATTCCAAGAGCGTGGCAGGTTTATACTTGTACCTTAACCACTGTAGTGTCTCCGAAATAACTTAACAATTACACATGGAGTGTGGTGCCACGGACGAAATATGAAAATGATGGTTGCAAAGGGTGGGAAAGCAAGATGACTGCCAACTTGCACAAGGGAGTTGAGAGGGGCGTCAGCCCCTCTC
>JAUYDN010000182.1 GCA_030691775.1 Dehalococcoidia bacterium | reverse complement strand
CGCCCAGACAGCCGATACAGGTGCGGATTTCGTCTTTTCTCCCCTCAAAATACTTCTTCGGCGTGTCCGGGTCGGCAACCAACTGCCTGCCCATAAAGATGATGTCAGCTTTGCCTTCCTGGAGGAACTTTTCTGCCATCTCGATATCCACGATACGTCCCACACCGATTACCGGCAGTCTGGTGGACTTTTTCACGGCCGCCGCAAGATGGATAAAACAACCCCTGGGATAGTATAGCGGGATAGTAATGCCCTGTCCGGCACGTATCATATCTCCCTGCGAGCAATCTATACAGTCAACCCCGGCTTTCTCCAGAGTGGGCACGATAATCTTACAGGTGTCTTCTATCGTAATACCCCGGTTGCCCAGGAGCTGGTCCGTGCTCAACCTCACGAATACGGGGAAATCATCCCCCACCGCTTGCCTGATTTTCCGTATCGTCTCAACGGCATAGCGGAGCCGGTTCTCCCAGCTTCCGCCGTATTTGTCTGTCCGCCGGTTATAATATGGAGAGATAAAAGAGCAACCGCCGGTAGCCCCACCGTGAGCGCAATGCAGTTCCACGGCATCCACGCCAGCCTCCTTTGCTCTTGCCGCCGCTGCCGCAATATCATTCTGGGACCGCTCGATCTGCTCGATTGTCACTTCAGTCCTCGGTATCCTGACTCCGCTCATCACGAAGTAAAGGTCGTCCGTACGGTTCTGTTCATCGGGATACGGTGGTGGTGACGGACCTCTCCCTCCCATTACCCCACCCACTATGCCCATCTGCACGCCCAGCATGGCGCCATAAGAGTGGAGCACTTTCGCCAGCCTGGCAAACCCCGGGATGAACCTGTCATCGTACAGTGCAATCCCCGCCCCCCGCACGATACGGGTCTGGACAGGTATACCCGGCGCGCTGGGAGCGACCGACCCCGTCATAATAAGCCCGGCGCCGCCTTTTGCCCTCGATTCAAACCACCTGATGGTCAGGTCGTTGATACTGCTATCATCCGCCCCGGGCATGTTCAATAGTGACGGCAGGCCAATACGGTTCTTGAGTTTCATATTCTTTATCTGTATCGGTTCTAGAATTTTCATAGCAGTCCTCCCAATTGAGTTTTTCCTGAAACCTCTCGTAAATAATAATGCCCGGCTATTTGCTAGTGGTCACGAGTGCCCACATTATCTCATAGCACTGTTTACAATTTCCAATCGCCAAAGTTGCACATACGTTCAGGAAATCCCGCCGAGACATAAATCTCGTCAATCAGCGGGGGGTGGGTAGGCACATTCATTTGAGCGTGCACTATCATTTAACCTGCCTTTAGGTAACAAAAAGCTCTAGCCCGTAAAACTTACCCGCTCCATAGTGGGGTTCTACATTGCCGCTACATATCGCCGTAGAGTCTTTCGTGTAAAACTGGCATCCCTTATTCTGGGGAATCTTGTTGCTAAAACAACGTTTCTTTGTTTGGTCACTATTATTATGATTCAGTATCTACAACACTTTTTACGGGAAATGTAGTATTATAGGATAACTCGCGTAAAGACAGACTTCTCGGTCGCACAGGAAAGGAAGGATAGTGCAGATGGAAGACACGAACAAGGGTTTGCTCAGCCTCTACCGGGTCTTAGACCTCACCGATGAAAAGGGGGTCTTCTGCGGTAAATTACTCGGTGACCTGGGTGCGGATGTCATCAAAATCGAACCGCCGGGAGGCGACCCCGTGCGCAATCTAGGTCCTTTCTACCACGACGAACCCCATCCGGAAAAAAGTCTCTTCTGGTTTGCGTTCAACACTAACAAGCGGGGGATAACCCTGGATATAAGGTCTGCTGATGGACGGGAAATTTTAAAAAAGCTGGTTAAGACCGCCGATTTTGTCCTGGAAAGCTTCCCGCCGGGATATATGGACAGCATCGGACTGGGGTACTCCAGTCTGGAGAAAATTAATCCCCGCGTTATCATGGTCTCTATCAGTCCTTTTGGACAGACTGGTCCGCACAGGGATTATAAAGACTCCGGCATCGTCACCTGGGCAATGTGCGGGTTTATGGGCGCACGGGGCGATGCTGACCGCGCACCCATTCAGATTAGCCACCATGCCCAGACTTTCGTCGCCGCCGGCATCGAAGGTGGTGTGGGAGCGATGATGGCTCTCTACGACCGCTGGTCGACCGGAGAAGGTCAGCACGTCGATGTTTCAATCCAGGAAGCAGGCGGACGCGGTGTACCGCCGGTTGGGTGGGTACTGATGAAAATCAAGGGGCGGCGCGAGTTGAGGATAGGCGGGGCTGGGCTGGCAACAAAATACCTCTGGCCCTGTAAGGATGGTATGGTGATGTGGTTCTACGCCGCCGGTTCTCAGGGTTCGCGGCGCAGTTCGCCCCTCGTGGAGTGGATGCAGGAAGAGGGTTTCGCTGATGAATACCTGAAAGGCATCGATTGGGACAAACTCGATATGCGGCAGGCTGGACAGGAAGCCGTCGACCGTATGGCTGAACCAACCGCCAGGTTCTTCATGTCACACACGAAAGCGGAGTTGTTCGACGGTGCGGTGAAACGCCGTTTGTTACTCTACCCGGTATCGACCACCCGTGATATTCTGGAAAGTCCTCAGTTAGCCGCCCGCGGCTTCTGGAGACAGGTAAAGCACCCGGAACTCGACGTGGAGCTAACTTACCCCGGACCCTTTGCGAATGTTGTCGGTCAGCCCCTCGGCATATCACGCCGTGCACCGCTAATCGGCGAGCACAATGAAGAGGTATACGAGAAGGAGCTGGGCATAACTCGGGAGGAAATTTTAACACTGAAGCAGGCAGGGGTGCTCTAAGGACAGATGGAGGTAATGATGAGAAAGAGATTACTGGAAGGGGTTAAAATCTGCGATTTTTGCTGGGTCTGGGTGGGACCGATGACCACCAAGACGCTGGCTGACCAGGGCGCGCAGGTCATCAAGATAGAAGGCAAGAGCCGCCCGGATGTCTGGCGTGTCTCGCCTCCATTCAAAGATAACATCGTGGGCTATAACCGCGGCGGGATTTTCAATATCATCAACTCCAGCAAGAAGAGCATCACCCTGAACCTCTCTAAACCTAAAGGCATTGAGATTGCCAAGAAACTGGTTGCCTGGGCAGACGTGGTCACGGAAAATTTCGCTGGCGGTGCGATGGAGAAGATGGGTTTGAGCTACGCAGAGCTGAAGAGAATCAAGCCGGATATCATTATGCTCAGCGCCGCCATGATGGGGCAGACGGGTCCGTACACCAATATGCCGGGTTTCGGCGCCCAGTTGACGGCGCTATCGGGCTTTACGCACGTCGCCGGCTGGCCCGACCGGGAACCGGCCGACCTGGGACATTATACGGATTTTATCGCCCCGCGCTACAATGCCCTGGCGATTCTGGCGGCATTAGATTATCGCCGGCGGACCGGCAAAGGTGTGCACCTGGACATGGCACAGTTCGAAGGATGTGTTAACTTTATCGCCCCGCTGATTCTCGACTACACGGTAAATGGGCGTGTGGCGGGGAGGATGGGAAACCGTTCCACTCATGCCTCTCCGCACGGTGCTTTCCGGTGTCGTGGCGAAGAAAGGTGGTGCGTCGTTGCCGCATTAAATGATGAAGAATGGCAGAGTTTCTGTAAGATTATCGGTAACCCTGATTGGACTAAGGAACCCAGGTTCAATACCCTTCTGGGAAGGAAAGAAAACGAGGATGAGATGGAAAGGTTGATTGAAACCTGGAGTGTCAACCATCCGCCGGAAAGGGTGATGACCATAATGCAAGCGGCAGGGGTTAATGCTGGCGTCGTACAGGACAGCGAAGACCTGATCGACCGTGACCTTCACTTGAAAGAACGCAACTACTATCCGGAAATAGAGCCCGCCGAGATGGGGAAATATTTCACGATAGCCCCGCCCTATAAACTATCGAAAGTATCCCACGATATCCACCCCGCCCCACTGATGGGAGAACATAATGAATACGTCTTCAAGGAAATACTCGGCATGTCCGATGAGGAAATAGGCGACCTGGTGGCGGAGGGAGTTGTTGAGTAGAGGGGGTATTTGGCACGCGTTGCTAATTTACTAACGCCTATAGGGGAGAGATGTCTTTGCGTGGACTTCCGGTAAAAATCAGGATGCCGTGTGTCAATCTCACATTGAGTATACAATCCCTTTCTGATTGCGGGGCGTTGCCTCAAATGTCATTCTGAGTCCCGATGTCATCGGGAACGATGCACTCGGGAGAACGAAGAATCTCCCAGCCTACTAAGCAGGCACGAGACCCTTCCCCCGATTTCCATCGGGGTCAGAGTGATAAAGAAGAGCGCTTTTGGGGCAAAGCCCTGATGTGGGGATATTTTAACCTTGCCTGTATTGTGGCCCGCAGCGACACGGCAATTTGAAACGCGCGTAACTCATCAGTGTGCTCGCAAGAGCTCTTTCCAAAACGGGAACCACGATTATCCGGAACGCCGGTGAATTGGGCTGTTTTCCAGTTCGATTACTGCCGCTGGTAAAGCCCCGTCACCTGCGCCTGACCCGGTATGCGTCCCTGCATCGCTGTGGTGAAGTCTGGGTAGGGGATTTAGCACAACCGGTCGTGACGACCAATATAGCTACTATAACTAATGACAAAACAGACACATATTTATTCATTGTCGACACTACTTTACATAATATGCGGTTCAGATTTTAATGGAGACTGAACGGTAGATAAATATCTGTCACAATCAAGATTACAGCAGTGGTAACCCACAGGTTCCGCATTATTAACCTACGGTCAAGCAATTCAGGTTTTGCGGTCCAGAATGGCCGATAGCACATTTTGCCGGGAAATAAAGAGAGCCGCTGGTCATTTTGCTCCTTCGGTATCATTTTGTGCGCGTCCTCCACTCCCCACTCCCAAAGTCCGTTAGTACGATAATAGGGGTATGGGTGACAACTCAAAGCATCAGGACGTCTCACGCTGAAAAGACTTCACATAACATATATTATGCGCCCATATAGTAAATACTCCTGACAATGCTGTTGACATAATCACAGATAGGCAGATTCCATTGTCGCTGGTGTTCTACTCTTCCCGGAGCCGTCACATATAGAAAGGAACGCGTTCGCCACTATGCGCTTTTTGCTCCTCTGCTAAAACAATAGCTCTTCACAGAACCATTTGTTCAAACGTGCGTAGAGCGAACAGTAACGGTTATCGTGGGTATATAATTATGTTAAACAAATCATTTTAAAAATCGGAATGATAACAAATTTAGATAAAATGGAACTTAACGACTTGGTAGCACCGTAATTTGTATGACTAACTGGTATATTAACCATTAAAAACCATTTTGGTGGCTTATTTTTGGCTTACAGACGGTTTTACACTCGCGTCTGGAGTGATGAACTATCCCTTGAGGCTAACTTCTTTGTTATCTGCTGAAGTAAAAGGGACAACCCCCACTTTTTCAGCGCGGAAACCAAAGCGGTGTCGAGGTTGGTCGGCGGGTGCGTTGTGAGAAAAAAGTCCAGTGCCTGTTGTTCCGTCCAATTACGGTCTTTGTCAAGGAGACGGTCGATTTTATTCAGGACTGTGATACGCGGTTTATCTTTCAGACCCAGGTCTTTAAGTATATCTTCCACCGTTTGATTCTCCTGTGGCGCATTCGGGGAGGAGAAATCGACAATGTTGAGGAGCAGGTCGGCATCGTCAAGCTCTTCAAGCGTTGCCCGGAAAGCTGAGATAATTGCTGGCGGCAGTTTACGGATAAAACCTACCGTATCGCTTAACAGAATAGCCCGGCCTTCTGGCAACCGGATTCTACGGGTGGTGGGGTCGAGGGTAGTAAAGGGCATATCTTCGCTGGCAATACCCGTTTGGGCTAATGCGTTCATCAACGTGCTTTTACCCGTATTCGTGTAGCCGACCAGAGAAACAACCTGGATGCCGCTCCGTTGCCGGCGGCGGCGATAAAGAAGGCGCTGAGTGCGCACTTTTTCCAACTGGTCTTCGAGCCGCTGTATACGTTTACGGATAAGACGCCGGTCGGTCTCCAACTGTGATTCACCGGGACCACGCGTCCCGATTCCACCCCCCAGCCGTTCCAGGTGGCTCCACTGGCCTGTCAGGCGCGGTAACAGGTACCGGTGTTGCGCCAGTTCTACCTGGAGTTTGCCCTCTCTGGTACGGGCACGCCTGGAAAAAATGTCCAGTATCAGGGCAACCCGGTCGATGACCTTTACCTCGAGAGCCTCTTCCAGGTTCCTCTGCTGGAGAGGTAAAAGTTCGTCATCGAAGATGACTACCGAGTAATCGAGCTTTTCCCTGAGAGATTTTAGCTCCTCGAGTTTGCCCTTGCCGATGTAGAAAGTATGTGACGGCGCGGGGAGGTGCTGTATGAACTTGCCGACTACCCGTGCGCCGGCGGAAATGGCAAGTTGCGTCAGCTCTTCCTGCGATGCTTCCGGGGAGACGTCCTGCGGTTCACCCTTAACCGTCACCGTCACAAGAAAAGCTCGTTCCGGTGGTGGCTCAACGGCAATTGTTTTTATTATTCCCGTTCTCCCCTGCTAACATTATGTCAAGTTATTTCTTATAACGGAGGATGTTTTTGCTATCGCGCCAGCCTGCCATGCGGGAAAGCCCCTTCAGCAAGTTGGCATCCTGGATGGTGAGGGAGAGACGCACGTAGCCTTCCCCGTTCCGTCCGTAGCCGATGCCCGGCGTGACCACGACGCCGCATTTGTCCAGCAGGTCGTTAGCAAACTCGACCGAGGTATAGCCTTCCGGGACCTTCGCCCAGACATAGAGACTGGCTTTTGGTAGCGTAGCCTGGAGTCCCATTTTGTTCAGTGTTTCAACCAGCAAATCACGCCGGCGCTGGTAGATATCGTTGTGCTCTTTGATACAGTCCTGCGGACCATTAAACGCCTGGATTGCCATAAGCTGGATTGCCTGCGGGATGCCGGAATCGAGGTTTGATTTCATCGTCTTGAGCGCCCCGATGACCTCGGCGTTACCCACTGCCATCCCGATTCGCCAGCCGGTCATATTGTAGCTTTTGGACAATGAATGAAATTCGATGCCGACCTCCCGGGCGCCTTCGGCCTGCAGGAAACTTACCGGCTTGTAACCATCATAAGCAACATCTGAATAGGGACCATCATGCAAAACGCAGAGGTTGTACTTCTTTGCAAACTCGACGGCGCGGTTGAAAAACGGCAGGTCGGCGACTGCGCCCGTAGGATTATTCGGATAGTTCAACCACAGCACCTTCGCCTGTTGTAGCACGCTTTCCGGCACCCGGCTGAAATCGGGCAGAAAACCGTTCCGCTCATTGAGGGAAAGGTAGAATATACGTCCGCCTGCCAGCGTTGTTCCAATGGAATAGACCGGGTAGCCGGGGTCGGGCACGAGGGCAAAATCGCCCGGGTCGATAAGGCAGAACGCAATGTGGGCAATACCCTCTTTACTGCCGATGAGTGGCGCTACCTCTTTGTCCGGGTCGAGTACGACCCCGAAACGTCTCTCATACCAGCCAGCGATAGCCTTGCGCAGTTCCGGCAAGCCTTCTGATTCCGGGTAGCGGTGATTCACGGGGTCACGCGCCGCCTGGCAGAGCCGCTCGATGATGTGGGGCGGGGTGGGAATATCCGGGTCGCCGATACCAAAACTGACCACGTCCTCGCCGCGTGCCCGCCGTTCCGCAATCTTGCGGCTGATTTCAACAAACAGATATGGCGGTAGTTTTTCAACCTTTTTGGAAAGCCTCATTTCACACTCCTGTTTAAGTATAGTTATCAGTTTACAGTTAACAGCTGTTGGTTATTAGTTCCGGGTGGTCATTGTATACTGTATGCTGACAGCTGATTGCCGATAGCTAACTCAATGCCATTCCCCATTGTATACCGTGACCGCGGGCCCGCTGAGAAACACCTCGCCTTTCCCATCCCATTCCACGCCGAGGGTCCCACCGGGGAGACGGACATCCACCTTTCTATCGAGGTAGCCGAGCAGTCTGCCAGCAACCG
>JAUYDN010000114.1 GCA_030691775.1 Dehalococcoidia bacterium | reverse complement strand
ATGGGTGTCATTCTGGAGCGAAGCGAAGAATCTCAGAGTGGGGGAATAAGGCAACGCCTCCCCACCACCAGATTCTTCGTCGTCCCGATGCTATCGGGACTCCTCCAGAATGACAGACCAATTGTTTTGAGACAAGCTCCTCGACCTCGCCCAACCAGGGCGACCTCAAGTTGGTGGCTCGCAGATGACTATCGAATTCCAAGAGGCGAGGCTCGACCTCGCCCAACCAGGGCGACCTCAAGGGACGCCCCTACGTGCAGTCTGAAACGATGAACAGAGAGAGCAGTTTCCCATTCCTATGTTATGGGAGGAACCAAGCTTGGTGGGAAACGTTATTAACATCGTTATACAGCCCTGCTTATGTTGGATTGACATCATTGGCTATGTTGGATATGATGATACTATATATAGCCAATATTGGAGGATATAATGCTACGCACAACTTCCAGGTCAAGATATTTCCTGGATATTGAACCGGGATTGCGCAACCGCCTTAAGGCTTTCGCGGCTTTAAAGGGCAAAACTATGAAGGAATGGCTAACCGAAGCAATAATCGCCAAGCTAGAGGATGAAATTGACGCCGCTGAAGGACTGGCCGCTCTGGCTGATACTGAAGGCACAAAGTCATTGGAAGCTTACCTTGAATCGCGCAAACACAGGGGTAACCAACCTGAGTAATGTACAGGATTGAACTAAGGCGGAAAGCACAACGTTCTTTAGATAGACTTTCCAAAGCTGATTTTGAAGCAGTGATTAGCGATATAAAGAAATTAGCTGATTCACCGAGACCGAGAGGGGTTGAAAAAATTAAGAGCGCCGGCTTGTGGCGCATCAGGCGGGGTGATTACCGGGTAGTTTACAGCATCGATGATAATCAAAAAACCATAACGGTTTTACGAATTGGACACCGCAGGGAAATTTACCGGTCACTTTGATTTTGATAATGAAGACCTGTGGTGGCTACTCTTATTCTCATCGCATATATGAAAGCGCAAAAAATGCTTTACCAACCAAAAGGAAATCAAACCGTTTATAACCTCGATGTCGCTTACGGCATCGTCAAAGAGCGGCTGGCAAAGGCGGAGGTACGAAAACAGTGTGAAAAGAGTGGCGCGGAGCTCCAGCCGGATGGCGCTGTGGTTTTACGCTACCTTAACCAGGACTACCGCCTGGATATTAACAACGCAACCGTCATGCGTACGGACAATAACCAGGAAGTCTCCCTGCGTGAAAGAATCCTGCTGTTCCATTACTTTATCCAGGCTAAAGGCACCCCGCTGGTCGGTAAGCAGATTACCTACCGCGACCTGCCTGGCGGGCTGGTCTACTATCCCACCTTTGTGAAACGTACCATTAAACCCCTGGCGGATACATTCGGGGAAAAACCGGATTTGCTGACAAAAGCCGGTGAGCAGTTCGCCGCCAGACCTGCGGCCACCGGTGATTCTTCACTGGTTATTGACGCTTTCCCACGCGTCCCTATTACGCTAATATTGTGGAAAAGTGATGGAGAACTACCGGCGGACATCAACCTGCTTTTCGATGCCAGCATCACCGACTACCTGGAATCGGAAGATGTCACTGTTGTGTGTGAGACAATTACCTGGCGTCTTATCAATCACACACGGTCGGATAGGTGATGTCAAAGTTAATATCTCAAAAGTTAAAACTATACAGGGGCGAATCTGTATCGCAAGCTTTGAGTGCCGATTCATGTGATAGGTTCCGATTCTTAATGTCATACGGAATCCAGCATAAACGTAGTGAATCGGGACATCCCGTATGTAATCGGGATTCTGACTTTTGACTTTTAAGTTATCGGTGGAGACATGGAAATCACAGGCATCATACTAGCCGGGGGTAAAAACCTGCGGTTCGGCGCCAACAAGGCGCTCGTAAAAATCGGCAGAAAAACCGTCATCGAGCGCATTGTGGAACAGCTTAAGCCCATTGCCAACCGGTTCATCGTGGTTATGTCCGGCGAACAGTTCCTGTTGCCCGCTTTACCGCCCCACCAGGTTGTCTCCGACGTCTTACCCGGCAAGGGACCGCTGGTGGGCATTTACTCCGGACTTTCAGCTTCACAGACGGAGCTCAATGTTGCCGTCGCCTGCGATATGCCGTTTCTCAGTACCGCTCTACTGCGTCACATGGTCGAGATAGCCCCCGGGTTCGATGCGGTCATACCCCGCACCGGTGATGGACTAATCGAACCGCTTCACGCGGTGTACGCGCATACCTGCCTACCAGTCATTAAGGCGCACCTGGACGCAGACCACTTTAATATCCGGTCATTCCTGGGGGAGGTGAAGGTGAGGTATGTAGAGGAAGAGGAGTGCCGCCGCTATGACCCGGTCTTACTTTCCTTCTTCAACCTCAACTGCCCGGAGGACCTGGAACTGGCACTGAGGATGGAACAGGACCTGGGATTTGCCGGCGACATGCACGGCGATGCGGTTCGGTGGGAGTAAATCGCTACACTAACTCAAAAATCAAAGGGCAAAACGTAAAACCAGAGTGCAAAACGTAAAAGTACGTGGCGTATATCCACAATTAAGTTTTAACTTTTGAGCTATGACTCTGACTTTTGAGATTTAAGTTTTGACTTAACTCAGGAGGTTTCCTATGGCAGAGTGGTATAAAGTCAAGGCTAAAGTTATCAGTCAGAAAGGGCACTGCGCCGCCGGGCACAAGGTCGGGGATGAGTATCTCATCGGTGATACCACACCTTCGGGAATGTGCGCGTGGGCGTTCTATACGCTCTTTCCGTTTGTATCCGGACTGCAATCGGGCGGGAGCTTTCCCTGGGAAACAGATAAGGACGCAACGACGGTTGCCTGTCCGGACGGAGCTAACCCGGTCACGTTTGAACTGAGACGGGTCAGGTAAGATTCCCCTTCAGTTTCTCCGTCACCTGTAGAAGGGTGGCTTCTACTTCCCGTTCCGTCTGACCGAATTTGCAGGCTATTGCCGCCAGTGATACACGTCTGCCTGTGATTATCCCCTGCCGTAAAAGGTATATCTCCTGTGCCTGTTCATCAACTTCCTTTATGTCAAGTTGCATCAGGTCGGTAATTTCCGGGTGCTCCCGCGCCATTGTGCGGATGAGTGCATCCTTATCTCTAAAAGCGTCGGCGTAATCCTTTTGCGCCCGCTCGTTTTCTCCCAGCATCTCGTAAGCGATAGCCCGGTTATAATACGGGCGGACATTCTCCGAGTACAGTGTTAAAGCCCGGTCGTAACACCGGACTGCCTCTTTAAGCTCGCCGCGGTTCAGGTGGCGGTTACCGAGTACATAGAGCGTAATGCCATCCACACAGGTATCAGGCAGGTATTTAACCTCAAGGTGTTTCAGTCCGGCATAGTCAACGTCTTTCACTACCCACCGTCTGCCTTCCTTTACCCGCAAGCCGAGACGTCGGTGGCGGATATCCCTGGAGCCGTACCACAGGTCGATGAAGCGCGGCTTATCACCCGTAAGTTTTACCATAACAGCGGTGTGCGGAACGTACCTGCCGCCGGAATCGATAACCACGTCCACCACGCCACAGTCCAGTCCCACGCGCCTCCCCAGTATCACAAATAGCTTACAATACGCCAGGCAATCAGCGCGCCGCTGTGTGAGGATATCCTCCAGAAGAAAAATGGGACCCCTCTTTACGTTCAACCGGACAAATGCATACAGCCAATCGAGAATTTGTACTGCGTATCGAGAACCTGGTTTCCCGGGTTTCTCAACGCCGTACAGCCACTTCTCAATACCGGCAAGCCCGGGAGGGAGAGCAGGTTTTTCCCAGCTACGCAGGGCTTCAATCAGTTCTTTTACGGGAGGTGAGTCAAGTAAAGGCATTTTCCCATTCTCGGAGACGTTCACTATCCAATTATAAGGCAAATCACGTGGATGATGGATAACAGCGTTGTGTGTTTGTATTTAATTTATAGCTTGTTTCGAATTTCGAAATTCGCATTTCGAATTTACACAAGGGAGTTGAGAGGGGCGTCAGCCCCTCTCAAAATAGTTCTTCCCCTTCTCTGCGGAGAAGGGGCAAGAGCCTGCCCCGCACTTGATGCGGGGGGATAAGGCGCTGTGTAAGAACTGGCATCTTTTATTCAGAATTGTAAAGCTGTTATTGAGACACTCCACTAATACAAACGTCAGAATAAATGTTGAGACATCGCTCAGTCTGTCTTTGCGAGCC